>CAZGYS010000048.1:0-18723 GCA_964530305.1 uncultured Leptospiraceae bacterium | reverse complement strand
GCGTCAGCAGCGTGTCGTACAGACGACCGATGGGATCGCTGATCATCAGGTTACCCAGTTGGCGATACGCCATCCAGATTCGTTCGGATAAGAGCGTAATCAGTTTCGTGGCAAGCTGCGGTTGCGCCTTTACCATGCCTTCGAAGTTGGCCTTGTTGATGGCAAGCATGGTGGCGTTCTCCGCGCAAATAGCCGAGGCACTACGCGGCTTATTGTCGAGCAGCGCCATCTCTCCGAAGATGTCTCCCGGCTGAAGAACGGCCAGCATTACTTCCTGTCCGTCCACCATCTTGGTGATCTTAACGCGACCGCTCTGAATAATGTAGAGTTCGCGTCCGGGTTCGTTCTCGGAGAAGACCAGTTCATCTTCTTTATAAGTACGGTTGATGTTCGTCTCGGGAATGGGCGGCAGTTTCAACGGCTTGTTCATGGACTGCAGACGCATCTTCGCGTGGCTGACCTTGTCCCCCTGGGGAAGCCATTGCAGATATCTCTGGTAGGCGTAGGCCGCGTGACCATAGCGCTTTTGATTGAACCAGAATTCGCCCAGGTCGAAGAGGTGACTGGGGTCTTCCTCGACGACATTACGAAAAGAAATACGGGTAATGGTGGTGTCGAACGCGCGCAGTTTCATGGAGAACTGGCGAATGATCTTCATGGCCACCGGCGAGTTCTTCTGAATCAGCAGGCCGAACTGATCATTGTTCACCTGAATCAAGGAAACATCGGAAAGCCCGACCACGGACTCGATGCGACTGTGACCCGACATGGCGCTTACGACGCCGAAGAAATCTCCCGGGCCGAGGACCTGTGAAGCGTCCTCACCGACGACCGTGGTGTTCTTCTGTGTCTTGAGCTTGCCCTGGCGAATAATATAGAAATGATTCGCTTCGCGCTTGCCTTCAACGATCACATAGGATCCGGCCTTGTAGTTGACCATCTGGAAAAAGCCAGCCATATCAATTCAACCGCCAGTAAATAGAAAAAGAATGCAAAATAAATCCGCCGTGGAGGAGGTTCGCTGGATACATTATCGGCCGGCGAACAGGCAAATCCGGACTATTTGAATATAATTTGCGCGGTTTATTTCCCCCTGGTTTGAAGCAGTAAGTACCTATTTTTTTGTCCAATCACGCATCCGGCCCTTTTTTAGAGCCGCCGCCGTTTCCGGCGGGCTGCCCGGCCGGATTTCGTCCTTTTTCCGGAAGGTTTGAGCCTCCGGATCCGGGCGAACGATCAATCTCAGTCGTGGTCCGATTTCCGTCAAGAATTCGAAGGGATTTCAGCTCAATAAGGGCCAATCTGGAGACCCGGGAATCCCGCTTCCATTTATATGCAAGTTCACGAAAGATTCGGCGGGCTTCCGCCGTGCGGCGCATCTCGGCCAGAATCTTGCCCGACCGCAGGTAGGCCAGGGCCCCCCGCTCCTCATTGTGCGCCGTCCGGTATGCTCTCCGCAGATAATCCACGGCGATGCGCGGGCGGGACAACTTCAAATAGATGTCGGCCGACTCGCGCAGGGCATAGAATACCCAGTCGTGTTTGGGATAGAGAATCAGGAAATCATCGAAACTGCGCAGGGCCGCCCGCAATTTCCCCACGGAATGCAGCTCCCGGGCATAGCGAACATGCAATTGCCCCAGTCGAATCCGGACCTTGCTGAGCCGTTTGAGGCGCTTGGCTTCATGGGTCTCGCCCGGAACGGGGCGATTCGGATTTACCGGTGCCCGACGCGGCGCCGGACCGGGCGCCGTCTGGGCTGAGAGGCTCAAGGTTGCCGGACCGGCCAGAAGGACTCCGGCCAGGGCGATTGCGGGAATGCGTAATCCGGCCCCTGAATTCATATGTAAGGAGTAGTCGCCGGAAATTATCCCGCGACGGTACCCGCCTCGGCGATGAAACCCTGATACCAGACCTTGTCTTCCTCGGCGATCTTGTCCGCCTCGAAGTTCATGTCCTGAAAGTAGTTATACAGAATAAACAGATGGGCCGCTTCCCGCTGCTCGTCCGTCCAGCGAGTGGGTTCCACCATTTGGGCTTCCTGCCCTTCTCGTCGGACCTTCTCCATGAAGACGTCGGGCTTGTTGGAAAAAATCATTACGGAGGAAATAAAATCAAAACGAATGGTATCGACAATCCGACTGAATTCCTCGTCGGAGGCGTCGAAGTATTGCCCCCCGATTTCAGCCTGGAAGTAATCGCCCCAGGTGATCACATCGGGAGCGGTCCCGAATTTCGCCACCAGGTCTTTGACTTCCTGATCTTTCAGGTAGGAGCCGACGGCATATCTTTCCACCAGGGATTTAAGCCGAACGAGCTCGGAGGTTTTTCGAGGACTCAATTGTCCACGACGGATCATGTCATGCAGGGCCGGGTTGATATCAACGAATTCCATGGTACCTGCATCGGTCGGTTTGCTGGATCACGGGAGTTATTTTAACGGTCTAGCGGGGGACGGTGAAACGGGGCAACGGTTTACGACTGGCGATATCCCATACAAAAATTGAGAGTTTAGTTCCAGTCTACACAAGAAGGTTCGGCGGCATTGGAGTGGCATGGTGCGCGGCTCGCGCGGTCCCTGGGGACGGGGCAACGGGTGAACGGTCCAAGGGTCCAACGGTCTAACGGGGCGAAGATAGAAACTCTTCCCACTGAAAATTGAGGCTTCAGTTCAAGCCCAGATTACAAACCGGAAGCGGCATTGCTCGTGAAGTCATTGGGCGGGCGGGGCGGCTCCTCATGGGAGGCGACATGGATGTCAGACGTCCGCCGCGCCGCGGACATGGAGGGACGCCGCGCGGCGGCCCATGAGCGAGACCGCCCCTGTCCCGCCCCAAATGGGACAGGATGAGGCAATGCCGCTTGTGCTTTAGAAATTAAAGACTTGAGCTGAAGCCGAAATTGATCGTTTTCTCGTCCCGGGTTTCGTAGAGGCTCGTGGTGCTGTTGTATTCCCAGGTTCGCTCGTAGCTGATTTTGGCGTAGAAGGAACCGAAGAAAGAAAAGCCCAGTTCACCGGCCGCTAGGGAGCGGTCGTCGAATTGAAAGCTCTCTCCGAACTTATCGAAGCCCTTCTTGGTGTAATAACCATTGGCGAACAGACCCGTGCTGAAGAGATTCGGAACGTAGATACCGGCGAAGATACGCGAATTGTCCGCGCCGTCGTAGTTCTCGTAAGTTACCTCAAGCACCATCACCTGGAAAAGCTCAACAATCAGCTCCCAGAAATAACCCTTGGTCTTGCCGCCCTCATGGGAAAGAGACTGGAGATACTCCAGTTTGGTTACGCTGCCCGCGCCCACTTCCCCGGAATCGCTGCCGTCACCGTCGGGCAGATAGGCGGTTCGTTCGATGGTGTAGTAGGAATCAAAGTATACGGGAATATAGTTCTGGCTGAGCTCGCGATACTCCGGGCGAAAGGTAATCTTCAGGAAATTGCCGAAGAGCTTGATGCCCATGTCCACGCCCACGTGCAGGCCCTCGGAAGCTTGCAGGTCCTTGATCTTGTTCAAGTCCACGTAGGGAGTCAGTTCCAGAAAGCGAAAAGGCGAAAGTCGCATTTCCGCGTCCACGCCGACGAAGGTCAGTACTTGCGATGTGTCTTCGCGGGGACGACCGGTATCCGGGTCGATTACCAGGTTACCCGAGCCGTCTTTTTCCAGCGTCAACGGCGCCGTCAGGTCTCGCGCGATGGTGTAACCGATCGCGAAGCGGTTCCAGAAACTGGGACCCCATTTCTCGGCCGGTTTATCCGAGCCGCCACCGGAGGAACCGCCGCCTGAACCGCCTCCCGTGGTCGTACCACCGGCGCTTTTCGTTCCGCCGCTGCCGCCGCCGGTCGTCGTAGGATCGGTGCGAGTGCCCGTGGTGGTGGTGCCGGTGGTAGTTCCGGTGGTGCCGCCGGCACTACCGCCGCCCGCCGTATTGGAAGCCTGCTTGTCCACCGGTATCGCGCGCACGGAAGTCTTACCCGTTACCGGGTCGGTCACTTCCTTGAACTTCACGGTCTTGCCCGTGTTGAAATTCTCATCGCCGATTTTGCCGTGAATCTGCTGGCCGATGCTGCCCTTGCGACGATCGCCGCCGGGGATCTTGGATTGAAAGAAAACGCCGCCATTACGGTCGGGATTGTATTGTTCGCGAATGGACAGGGCGATGTGCTTGCGGTCCACGACGCCCGAGTTGGCCCAGAACAAATCGCGCATGCCGATGAACAGACCCACCGGACGAATGTAAATGCGACCGGCCATGACTTCTCGTCGCAGCACGTCCGAGGAGAATGCTTCGATACCACCCCAGTTGTTATTGATGTCCGCCATGAACCCGGCGCGATGCACCGTGTCGTCGTACGTGCTGACATAGCGATAGATCAAGGTCTTGTGACCGATGTAACCGTCGGTCATCTTTCCATAATAGAAAGACCAGTTGAAGGAATCGTCGGGATTGAAATAGAGGTGCGTGCCGTAGCGAACGTACTTGATGATCTTGGTCCAGTCCTCGATCTCGTCGTACGTGCCCTTGCGAATTGTGGGCGGTTTTTTCGTGCCCTTGGGTTCATTGTCGATGGCCAGAATCTCCAGCGGAATCTGCAGACCGAAGCGCAGCTTGGGCCAGAAGGGAAACGGCATCTCGATGGTGGGTTCCAGCGTGATGTAGTAGTCCCCGTCGATTTCCTGATAACCGGCGTCGAAGCCCCAGCCGGTGCCTTCGATGTTGGATGAGGCTCCGTATCCGGGCGGAAGGTATTTTTGCGCGGCCAGACCGGAGAATGAAATCGATACCAGTACCAGCGCCAGACCGGCCAACAGGCCGCCTCTGAGGCCGTTTTGGAGTCCGCCTTTCCAGAGGCTCATCCGAGTTTTGCGTGTAATCAGTTTACTATGCATTTTAACTTCCGTCCGAAGACTCTCAACGTCTCTTACCCGGGCCGGGCCCGGAACCATGTATGTGACACGGAAAAAATCCCTTTCACTACAAATTTAGCAATAATTTTTCCCGATTTCGGCGATTTGGCTCGCCCTTCAAACCACAAGAAACACAAAAACTACAACCCACCACCACCAGCGGCGGATCGCCATAAACCCTTGGACGGAATCCGGTCGCAAAAATGCCTTATTTTTACGGTCCGAGCCGACCTTCTTTTCGGCTGAAATTCAACCTCTTCCAATACATACAACCCGAGCGGCCCGAACAGGCCTCAAAAATGAGGAAAATTCTCCGCGTGGACCGGCTTCGGTGAGTGCCGGAGGCGATGTTTCCGGCATACATGGGAAGAATTAATCAATGGATTGGCGGCGGGGGCGATACTTACTGCTTCTTCCCCGCGCTGATGATCTCCTGTATAAAAAGACGCGCGTCCGCGGGGCTGTCCTTGAAGACGAAAAACTCATCCAGTTTGCTGATCTGGAAAATCTTCTCCACGCTGCCCTGGGTATTCACGAGTACCATGAGCCCGCCCCGTTTCTTCATCCAGTTGGAAATCTGAATCAGGGTGCCGATTCCGGACGAGTCGACGTAACTCAATTCCGTCAGGTCCAGGATTACGAAACGATAGCCGTTATCGATATTGCGTTTGATCTCCGATTTGAGCTCGGGACACTTATAGAGATCCAGCTGACCCGAAAGCGGCATTTCCAGAATGCGATCATGCACATTGCCGACGAAGTAATGCTCGGCCGAACCGGCACGGCTCATGACTTCCGCTCCGCCCGCCATCATGTGCTTGCGGGCGATGTTCAGGTTCTCTTCCAGGTTGTGCTCCATCTCCTTGAGGCGCCGGATCATGCGCTTGATGCCGTCCTCGTCCACGGAGACGTTTTCCTCGAGCCGGCGAATCATGCGCATGAGAACATCCCGCGCCGCCGAGAGGTCTTTTTCACTGGAAATGCGCGAAGCCTCGATCATGGCTCGACCGGAAGCGGCAATCAAGGCTTCCAGGCGTACCTGCTTGTTGAAGCCGGTGGAGGGTTTAGCTTTGTAGTTCACGGCGATGGCCGCGTCGTTCTTTTCAAGCTGCGACCCTTCCATCAAATTGTAGAAAGAAAGCTCGGCCGTAACCAGGGTATTGGACTCGGAGGCCTTGGCCCCGTCCACTTCCAGGACCAGGGTCATGTTGCGCAGGTCGTCCGAACGCAAATCTCCCGGACGAAGAACGAGCAAGTCGTCTTCCTCGAAGGAATGGGGGACGTCGTTGAGGATTTCCTGGATCTGAACCCCGGGGGATGTACGAATCTTGATCTCCAGGCCCTGACCGAAGAGCGCGGCGATGTGACCGAACTCCTTGAAGAATACTTCATGGGCTTGTTCGGGGCCTTCGATGAAATAAAAGTTCCCGCCGCCTTCCCGGGCGATTTCCCGCAGCAGGTTCTCGGAGAAGTCTCGTCCGAACCCGATGGTGGTGGTGCTGATATTGCGACCGTAGTGATCCTTCGCGATGTTCACCAGTTCCGGAGTGCTTACAACCCCGGTATTGGCCATGCCGTCCGTGAGGAGAATTACGCGACGGACCGCGTTTTCAACGCTGGCGCCTTCCACGGACTTCAAAGCCTGCAGCCAGCCGCCGCTCAGGTTCGTGGAGGTACCCACGCGTATATTTTCCAGTTTCTTAATTACTGAGAATTTGTCCGTCAGGGGGGTCAGGGGTTGGACCACTTCCACCGTGCTATCATAGGCTACGATGGCCAGATGGTCGTGACGGGTCAGCCAGTTCACCAGGGCCGAGGCGGCTTCCAGCGTGGAGCTGATCTTTTCGCCGTACATGGACTTACTTTTATCGATGGCCAGTCCGACGACCAGGGGACGACGAGAAGGCGAGTCGGAGATCGGCGGCGTCTCCATCTGAATGAGAAGGTGTAATAAGGTCTTGTCTGTGTTTGAAATCTCAGGATATTCAAGGAAAAGTCTAAAATCCATGCCGCGCTCCCACTCCGCTCAAGTCATGCCTGTCCCCGGGGCTACGGCTACTTTCCGCGAGGTACTCCTGTATTACAAGAGAAAATACCGGACTCAACGTTCCAGATCGCCCAGGATCCGGAGGGCCGGCGTACGCCAGAGAGAATTTTGAAACGCGGGCGAACGAGCGTGCGTCTTGAAGGGGATGATGGCCCGGTAGGCCTTGCGGGGACTGTAGTATTCCCCGCGACTCAGGTAAATCCGGGCCAGCAGGTAATATGCATCATCAATGCGGGAATCGCTTTCGGCCAGTTCCGCGCGAAACGCCTTCGGCTTGAGATCCACGACCGCAAACAATTGCTCCAGGGCCGCGGCGTACTGCCGGCGTTCGGTGAGAATCTGGGCCGCCAGAAACGCGGCCCGGGAGGACAGGGCCCGGTTCGCGGCGAAACGCTGGGGGACCTCCAGCGCCAGCTCCAGAGAGGCGTCGGTTTCGCCGTAGTCGTAGAGGGATTGAATGGCGGCATACCAGGCCTCGCCGCGGTTCACGGGATCCCGCATCTGGTCCAGCATGGCGCGCACCTGGGGCAGACGGCTTTCGCCCTTCTTGCGTTTTTCCACCGCCAGCAGACGAATCAGTTGCAGCCGGGCCAGGTCGCCCAGTTGCCCCTTCGCCGCGGCGGCCCGCTCAAGTAATCGCCTTGCACGGACTTTATCGCCCTGCATGAGATAGGAAAAGCCCAGCTCATAGTACATCTTGCTTTCGTCGGCCGGTTTGCCGGAGCCCACATCGCCGCCACCGCCGGCCTGACCGAACGCGGGAACGACGAACATCGCCGCGGCAAACAAAACCGCGCCGGAGCCGATCAATCGCCTCGCGAAAACCATCATTGCTTGAAGACCGGATCGGCCTTCCTCTTCCCCTTGTCCGAACGATACAGAGGCGCGGGACCCTTGCGGGGCTTCGCGACGCGTCGGGGCGATTCCGTGCGGGGCTGAGGCTGAGTAGTAGCCGGAGCCCTGGACGGTTGTTTCCGGGGCGCGGGATTGCCGCGCGGATCCAGTTCAGTGCGCGGGGGCGATTTCGTCACGGGGGCCGGCCGACGGCCAGGAAAAGGCGATTGTCCGGTGCCCGCCGACGGGGCGCCACCCGTGCGCCGGTCGACATTCCCCCCGGTATTGCCGCGGGCATTATCATCTCGGGGCAACGTAGGTTCGTAAGCGCGCGCGGGTTGGCCGGGTCTTTGATTCACATAGCCGGGGTATTGCTTCCGGTTCCCGTCTCCCGAGAGTTCATTGCCCTTGCGCCGGGCCGGATAGAAAGAACGACCGGTGGGATCGTTCTTGCTCAATTCGCCGATGCCGGGTACGGTCACGCTACGACCGCCGCCGATATCCATGCGCGGCGGATTCTTCAGGTTCTTCTCTTTCTGAATCTTTTCCCGGATGGTCTGCATGGAAAGATCCTGACCGGAGGGCGGCACGGATTCCGAACCATGGGACCAGGCGATGGTAACGATGATCGTGGCGATGATCAGCCAGACCAGCAGCCCGCCCAGCCGAACAATTTGCAAAGTGGACGAGGACATGCCCGCCACCATTTTATCGATGAATTTTAAAACCGCGTCCACGCTTCTAGTATCGCGTGTTTTTCAAGAATAAGCAAGATTTTTTAGGCAGGTTCAAGGGTCGAAGGGTTCAGGGTCAAACGGAGGGCCACTACTCCTCGCCCCCTTCCGCCTTTAGACCATTGGACCCTCTACGCTTCGACCTTTAGACCATTCTACTCCCCTTCCACTTCCAGAATCGCCAGGGTCTCGCCGACCTTCACGAGATCTCCGGCCTGCTTCTTGATCTCGATGATCACGCCGGTATGGGGACATTCCAGGGGAAAAGCGGCCTTGTCCGTGACCAGTTCACATAGTTCCTGGTCGGCCTCCACCGCGGCGCCGGCTTCGATGGTCCAGTTGACCAGTTCGATTTTTTCGGCATCACCGATGTCGGGAACATTGAGAGGGATCTGTTTTTTGCTCATATTGCAGTACCGCGAGCACAGGGTCCTTGACGCGGCGAGGGGCGCGACTCTTTTTCACGTATTCGGAGCCCTTTCCCATGATCGACTATTATGAAAGAATCAATCTTTCCATTGAGTTCATGGAGAAAAGACTCACCGACCCCATCCAGGTGAGCGATGTTTCGGCGGCCGCCTTCAGCTCCCGGTGGCATTTCCAGCGCATCTTTCGCTACATGACGGGCTTCTCCGTTTATCAGTATCTGCGCAATCGCCGTCTGGCCGAGGCCGCCCATGAACTGCTGACGAAGAAACGCAAGGTCATCGACCTGGCGTTGAAGTATCAGTACGAATCGCCGGAGGCTTTTTCCCGGGCCTTCAAGAAAATGTTCGGCGTGGGTCCCGCCAATTCCCGCAAGAGCGATGAGTTGAGTTACTTCGAACGCATCGACATTCATGACGATCGCTATCGCGACATCTATCCGGACACGAACATCCGCTGGGAAACGCGCCTCAAAAATGAAACCCGCTTCCTGGGACGAAGGCATCGCACGAGCATGCGCGGCGGCCGGAACACCCGGGACATGCCGCGCTTCTGGGGCGATTTCATGCGCGATGAGTTCAAGGAACGCATTCCCGAACGAAAGAAAGACAACACCTTGATGAGCGTCTTCTCCAACTGGGACTTCGATGAGAACTTCGACGTCACCATCGGCGCCGAGGTAGGACATGACGCGACGGCCGGCAACGAACCGGGTTACGAGATGTCCGAGCTCACCATTCCCGCCCGCAAGTACATGGTTTTTACGGTGAAGGGTTATTCGCCGGAGGACTTGATGATGGGTTGGAAGTACATCTACGGGACCTGGATGCCCAACACCATGCACGAGCGCGACTTCGGCCTGGACTTCGATCTGTTCGACGAACGCTTTCAGCCGGATGAAAACGCGGAGTCGGAGATTTATATTCCGATCAAGTGAGGGCCACCGGGAGCACGGGGGACACGGAGAGTGCGGGGATTGGTTCTCTTGCGGGGAACGTGTGTCGGGCTTGTTGACGTCTGATTGATCTTTACCACTATAACCGCGCCCCGTGGTCCCGGTGCTCCCCGTGCCAACAAAAGCACAAATAGTCAGGAAATCCCTCCGGACCTGAGCTATGTTTCTCCCATTAAAAACCAGAGGAGAAACCAGTGAAGACTGTACTTAAATCGATTTTAATCCTGACCGGCGGGGTGATGCTCTCGGCCTGCGGCATGGGCGGCAAGGCCCATGAAAAACCGGTGCCCGCCGAATTACAAGGCATGAAGGTCATCGGCATCGATGCGCGGACGCGCAATCACGACGAGGTCCTGGGCAAGGGCAAGATCCCGGCGCTCTGGAAGCGTTTCTTAACCGAGAACATCGCCGCGAAAATTCCCAATCAAACCGAGCCCGGGAAAATCGTCGTGGTCTACACCGATATCGAAACCGATGAGACCGGACCATATCGCATCATCATCGGGGCGCCCGTGAAGAACCTGGAAAAAATCCCGGCCGGCATGACCGGGCACTCCATCCCGCCGGCGCAGTACATCAAATTCACGACCGTCCGGGGCAGTCTGAAGACCATCGGCATCCGCGCCTGGCAAGCCATCTGGGCGGACAAGGCCTTAAAGAAGCGACGCGCCTACAAGAGTGATCTGGAAATCTACGACGGTCGCAGCCGCGATCCGGCGAACGCTCAGTTTGATATTTTCGTGGGGGTCAAGTAGGTCAAAGAACCACGGAGGACACGGGGAGCACGGGGGAAAGTTGGGCTTTTGTTTACCTTGGCGTTGGTCGGGCTTATGGACGTTTGGTTGATTTCTTAACCACATCCGAATCCCAGTGCTCCCTGTACCCCCGTGGTTTCACCGCCTCCCACGGCCCGCGCTCCGCTCCAGGCGATTGCGCGCGTACCGCTCTAGATGCCGCGCGAAGGCGCGCATGACCAGCAGATGGACGGGCGCCTGCGAAAGCACATAGACGAACCACCACAAGCGCGGGCGAAAGTCGTGGATGGCGGTGAGCATGACATTGCCGTCCGGGAAGGAACGAAACTCCAGTCGCCCCCGCCCCGGTTCCCGCGCCAGCAGGATACCGCTGGTGATGTAGTACAAACGACGTTCGTGATTCGAACGCGAGGGAGCCAGGGTCAACTCCAGCAGGGTCAGGCCCATGGCGCGAAAACGCAAAATGCCTTCGCGGCGCAGGAACTGAACGCGCAAAAGGAATCCCAGGGCGCCGTCCAACCAGAGCCCATAGCGAATGATGGCCCAGGCGGCGGTCTTACCGGGCGGCAGGCTCATGCGTTGAATGGAGCGGACTTTCTTTTCCTGCTCCGGCACCGCGGGGCGATTCGTCGCGCGTCTTTCCCCTTCACGGCCCGAAGCACCGTTGCCGCCGGGTCCCCTTTCAGGAGCACGGGCCGCTTTCGCGGTTTGGTCCAGGGCTTCGCGTACGGCCTCGTCGAAGCCCCGGCCGGAATCGCCCAGGTGATTGGGCTCGGCGATCATGGGGTGCTTCATGCTTTCCACCAGCGGCGCTACCAGTGATGCTGGCGCGCCCGAGAACAAACGCACCCACAATCGCGAAAGAAAATAAGAATTAAAAGGCACGGTGAAAACATACAGGGCGCGCCCCAGAATGCGCGCGGTTCGTTTCATCATGTCCTGATAAGAAAGCAACGGCAAGGCGCCCACGTTGAGGACGCGACCGTTCATCTTCTTGTTGGCCAGCACGTCCTCCAGGGTTTCGAGCACATCGCTCAAGGCGACGGGCTGGGAAATGGTATGGGTCCATTTCGGGCAAACCATTACCGGCAGGCGGCGCACCAGCCGAATCAACATCTCAAAGGACGAACCGCCCGCGCCCACGATGAGCCCCGCGCGAATCGTCGTCAGGGGTACGCCCCGGGAGGCGAGAATTACTTCCACTTCCCGGCGACTGCGCAGATGCCGCGAAACCGCGTCGCCCCTGGGCAAAAGACCGCCGAGATAGACGATTTGTTTTACACCGGCATCGCCGCAGGCCCGCGCGAAATTGTCGGCCACGACCATGTCCAGGTCGGCGAAATTCGCCTGGGTAAGGCGAGAGGTGGGTACCATGGAATGCACCAGGTAGACGGCGTAATCGGCCCCCGCCAGGGCCTGCTCCACGTCCAGCAGGGAAAACAAATCGCACTTGCGAATCACGACGCCGTCGTCGCGCTCACGGTCGGCTTCGCGTCGGGAAAGAACCACCACCTCGAAGCGCTCGCGCAATCGCACCGCCAGGCGCCGGCCGACGAAACCGGTGCCTCCGGCGATGACTACTCTGGGCTTACGGGACATAAGTTCGGCATGGCGTAGGAGTTCCTACAATTTGAAAATAAGGAATGTTCTTGACGGCGTCCAGGGGTAATTATCATCTCTGGACAAGCGCAAGGGAAGGGTTCGATTTCGAGGGAAATCATGCTGCTGACTGAAACCACGGCTCTCATTCACGTGAACCCGGAGGACGCGTTCGCGTATACCTCCGACATGAACAACCTGGCTCTCTGGGCAGGAGGCGTGAAAAGCGCCCACCTGCTCACGCCCGGCCCCATGCGCGTGGGCAGCCTCTATCGCTGTAAGATCCTCTCGGCGCGACGCGGCCCCCTCGCCTACTACCAGGTCGAGGAGTTCCTACCAAATGAGCGCCTGGTTATGCGCGGCGAAAACGCGGCCATGTTCTTTCGGGATACTTTTCTCTTCGAACCAGCCCTGGACGGCGTGCTCATGAGCATAGTCAATGAGCTGGAGTTTCGCCGGGTCCGATTCCTGCTGGAACCCTTCGCGCCCGCGGCGATTCGCCTGCATCAGGAGCGCCACCTGGCTCACCTGAAGAAACTACTGGAAGACGCTTTCCCCCCGCCCCAACCCGCGAGCGCAATCGAGAACGTCCAACTGTCGGCCGGGCGCTATTCGCCGCGCGGGCGCGTCTATAGTTAAGACGTCCATCGCGGCCATTTCCCCGACGACCGCTTCAATTTCGCGCTTACCTTTCACCCTTACAAGGATTGCAGAATGTACGGCTTAATGGTTTCGCCGAAGAAAAGCGAGCCGGCCGAGGACGGTATGATACTCAAGAGACCGGGCTGAATGCCGTTTACGCCGATGACCGTCGCGTAGCCGCGATTCCTGTCCACCCAGGGATAAAAGCCGTTCGCGCCGAAGCTGTGGCTGACGAGATCCGTATCGCACGCCGTCGCGTCCGTCGTGTTGGTGCAAAATCGCCAGTTGCCCAGACCATACCGCCAGCGATAACCAAACAGCGCGAATTGCGAATAGCCGATGGTCGTATTGCTTTCGAACTGGTCTTGAAAGATTTCCGTCACCGAAGCCGAAGTCAATACGGTGGTGGAGTTGAAGGTGCCGTTGTTCAAGAGCATGCGCAGAAAATTCAGATAATCGCGCGGACTCAGATACAATCCGTATGCGCCCGCCAAACTGCCGTCGCCGCTCTTATCCGTGATGTTCCCGTACCAGGTTTTCTCGGACGTGAACCCCATGGGAGTGGCGATTTCGTCGTTGAACAAAGTCTGCCAGGCTTTACCGGTCTTGATCTCGGCCATGCGCTGGGCCACGGCCATATGATTCGAATTGTAAACGAAAGTCGAACCGGGCGCGTAGTCATTGGAAGTGTTGTCGCGTATCTGAGCGATGCATGCATCCTTGTCCGCGTCGCTCGCGCTCGCCGACAAACTCGATATGCAACTTTCGCTGCCGGAGAGCCGCGAACCGGAAACGGTGACGAGACCCGACGTGAACGCCAGTAATTGACGCATGGTGATGTTCGCCTTCGCCCCGGTCCAGCCGCTGAGCGTGCTGCCCGTGGTCGTGTTCAAATCGAATCCGGCGGTGGCGTCGATGGCGGCCATGATGACGGCCGCGGTCATGAGCTTGGAGGCGGAGAAGATGGGCACGGTAGTATCGTAACCCGTGGCGCCCGACGTGTTCTCATAGACCATGGTGCCGTCGGTTTTGTAAACCATGAGCGCCGCGCCATTGGTCGTCGTCCCGGCGAACTGCGTGAAACATTCCGCCAAAGACTTGCAAGCCAGGGCCGCTCCGGCGCCCGCCAGAAAAATCGGATCCTCGAGAGGCTCGTCGTCCTGCATTGTGCATGCGTTCGTCCAGATTACCAGACTCATCGCCGCGGCGATGAAGATCGCCCTGCCCTTTCGTGCCCTTACCATGCTTGCCTCCCCCGGGTTTCCCCACTCTAACGAGCAAAAAATTGACGGACGCGTCAACAAAAAGTCGCCTTGAAATGGAAATTTCGAGAAAGCGAAACTGAAACCGTAGGAGGTGCTACAGTAGGACTTTCTACCCGGCGAGCTTGCGCTTCAGGACGCGAATCAGCCCGCCCAGCACGGGGATGTGTTCGTAGAAGAGCTCGCCCGCGTCGAAGTAGTCCCGGTGGGAGATGATTTTGTCCTCCAGAACCAGAACCGAAAGCCCGGAAGCGCGCACAACCTTCGCGGGACGTCGGAGCTTCAACTCCAGGTCCCAGCCCAGAAAAACCTTCGAACCGGCGACGTCCTCCGACGTAAAACGGAATCCGCCGGACGCCAAGTTCGCGTTCAGCTTTTCGAAGTAGGAACTCAGACGCTCCAGGCCCCGGATTTCGTGAATGGGATCCTGGAAATGAATTCCTGAGCTGTAAATATCATTCAGGGCGGCGGTGTCGGCGGATTCTAAATTCTCGAAGTAGCTTTTAAATGCGATGAGAGCGGGCGATTGCATGTCCTCAGAAAGCCGCCGCTGGTGATTTAGGCAATGAAAAACGCACGCCGCGGTTCGGACCTTTTGCGTACGCGAAAAGCTGGATTGACAACTCGAGCCGGAACTGTTTTCTCATCGCTATCCCTTTCGGAGAGAACTTGAAATGCGGAATAAATCACGTAAAATCCTCGGCGCTCTGGTGTATGGCGGATTTTCTTTATTTTCTTTGATATGCGGTTTATTCACCTATCGCCTTTACCGGAATCTGTATTTGAGCTGTACGGCAGGCTGGACACCCGAGGGAAAATGCAAGCAGGTCGATGAATTCGTTGGTTCGCTGGATGCGGATGCGTTTTATTACCTGCCGCTCTCCATGCTGTTCTTCATCTTATTCTTCATAACTTTGTACGCATTGTTCCGCAAAACTCGAAGTATTCCTCGCACCCTGCCCGCGGCCTTCATTGCGATCCTCATGCTCGGTTGTGGTCCCGCCCACCAGGCGAAAGAAAAGAATTGTAAATCGGGCCGACTAATTGATTCCCAGGAATGCATTCGTGAGTTCGCGCACGAATACCTGACCGAATTAACGGAAACCTTTCACGAACGGGCGCCCGGGTCGAATGAGCCGCGCGGTCTAACAAGTTTGCCGGATGAAGTCGCAACACGCTACGAAAGGGTTTCAGAATTCCGGAAAAAATACCACACAAAGAGAATGCAGGTATTGCCCGGCCACCCTTCCTCAAGCTTTATCCTTGAGCGTTTTCAGTTTGGTAAGCTGGTTCGCGTAACAAAGGAAATAGTCCGTTTGAAAGTAAACTTAGAACTGATGGGGCGCATTCAAGACAAAAGTATCCGGAAATTCGGCACACGCAAGATTCACGGCACCTGGCTCGTCCTGAAGAAAGTAGACGGTTATTGGAGAATACACGAACGGCCGACCATTTTCCTGGCTTCTTACATAAGCGCCCAGGGATTCATCAACAGAAAACAACTTGAAAAGTGATTAAAGACCTATTGAAGATATACTGATTTGCCGGCATGAACGATAAGTTAATCGAAGCTTTGGCCTTCAAAATAATGGGAAGCTGTATCCATTTCGTTCTTTTAACGGGTTCAATCTTCTTGAGCTGTAGTGATGGACACATTCAAGAATTAAAGGCTAACGAACGGAAACGAATCGAAAAGCAAATCCATGCATATACTGGAACTCTTCTCCAAAATTATTCAGACATCGCGCTCTTGCCCCACGAAAAGAATCAATTTTCCCGCATAGCCGATCAAAGACCGGAGAAATTCGCTCGGATAGTTGAATTTGAAAAAAAATTCTATTCGCGAAAAGCATTCGTCCCTCAAAAAATTACAGGGCATCCAAACGTAGTAACGGATTATGCGATTTCATCAATCAAGGGCGGCGCTGGTTCGCAAGTAATAGCACAAATCAAATTCCATGCAATTGGTCGAATAGAAAACGGAAAAATAAAAGACTTACCGGGCCGCAAAACGATTCAGGAAACACTGGCACTCCGAAACGAGAGCCATGAGTGGCGAATCGCAACCCCCTTCAGCCAGATCTACATGTCTCGGATGGGGGCGCGAAAATATCTGCAAGCAAGCAGGCACTAAATAAGCTAGTCGGACAGTACCTTTCCGGCAACCGGTACGATAGGGATGCCGGGATTTTTCTTCTCCTTGAGCGAGAAACTCAAGACATCACCGGCGGGCAAGCCAGTCAGCGTCGGATTCGCCGGGCCGTACGCTTGCCGGCACGAAATTCGACTCCGTTCCAGCGATAAGCTTGTCGAACGACATGGATATCGCACCCGCCGCGGTTCGGACTACCGTCTTCTTTTACATCACAGCCTCCCAGTGGAACGTCCGTTGTTTCCATCACAAGGCGATTCGTCCCGGGCCCGGAATAGACTAAGACGCGATGAGAAACCCCCTTGAGTCGACGCGAGTGAAACAGCAGAGGGAATGACTTTCGATCGAGCAGATGACTCAGGCGACCGCGAACGAATTTCAAGGGCAACATCAAGGGCTCCCCTTTTCCCCGCCGGAACAGGCATTTGATCATGCGTAAGTCGGGCTTGTAACCGGCCGGCTTTTCCAATGAGCACGCTCCAATCTGATCCGCTTCGCTTCGGGGGCCCTTGAACGTGGCGATGACTTTTCCATCGCGAACGATTCGCGCGGATAAATTGACCAGGGAGGTAGAGCGACCATTTAGTTTCGCGGGATGGACGCCGAGCAGGAAGGTTTCTTGCCCCCGGCGACCGTCGAGATTCGCGCGAAACCCGAGCTCCGCTAACTGCGCGCCCCGAACGAAGCCCACGCGACCGCCCTTCAACTTGACGCGGTACCACGACGGGGCTTTCGATTTTGAAACAGCACGGGAAAGAACCTTCACCCTGGTCCCGGGAGACAGGTTTGAAATAATCCGGCCGTGCTTTCCCGGTTTAGCTCGCAACTCCGCTCTTTGTTCGAAGATAAAGTAATGAGCGCCTTCGCGCTTTACCGACATGAACGCGAAGCCCCTCGAATCGGCCCCTGCCGGAGATACATGGACAATAGACGCATCGGCGTTCAGGGAAATTCCATGAAACAATGAAGTTGAGACGAGGATCGTAGTAAGTACCGCACAATGCCTGAAGTTATAAAAGCTCTTCATGTCATTCTCTTTGACGGGTTTCGCGGATAGTCGAGCCGGCTTACACGGTATTTCCAGTAGTCTTTCCGGTATGCGGTTCATTTATCCATTGCCTCTAACAGAATTTGTATTTAACCAGAAATGCCGAATTGACCATGAGGGCAAATGCAAAGGAGTCCCTAAATTCGCGCAGCCCAAAAAAGAATAGCGCCAAATGTTCAATATGTAATATCGTATCATTGGTGAACCTTCGCCGTGAGAAGTTCGACTCGCAATCTCCTTTTCGCTCTTCTACCAGGTTCAATCTTCTTGAGCTGTAGAGATGGACACATTCAAGAATTAAATGCTAGCGAACGGGAACGAATCGCAAAGCAAATCCATGCATATACTGGAACTCTTCTCCAAAATTATTCAGACATCGCGCTCTTGCCCCACGAAAAGAATCAATTTTCCCGCATAGCCGATCAAAGACCGGAGAAATTCGCTCGGATAGTTGAATTTGAAAAAAAATTCTATTCGCGAAAAGCATTCGTCCCTCAAAAAATTACAGGGCATCCAAACGTAGTAACGGATTATGCGATTTCATCAATCAAGGGCGGCGCTGGTTCGCAAGTAATAGCACAAATCAAATTCCATGCAATTGGTCGAATAGAAAACGGAAAAATAAAAGACTTACCGGGCCGCAAAACGATTCAGGAAACACTGGCACTCCGAAACGAGAGCCATGAGTGGCGAATCGCAACCCCCTTCAGCCAGATCTACATGTCTCGGATGGGGGCGCGAAAATATCTGCAAGCAAGCAGGCACTAAATAAGCTAGTCGGACAGTACCTTTCCGGCAACCGGTACGATAGGGATGCCGGGATTTTTCTTCTCCTTGAGCGAGAAACTCAAGACATCACCGGCGGGCAAGCCAGTCAGCGTCGGATTCGCCGGGCCGTACGCTTGCCGGCACGAAATTCGACTCCGTTCCAGCGATAAGCTTGTCGAACGACATGGATATCGCACCCGCCGCGGTTCGGACTACCGTCTTCTTTTACATCACAGCCTCCCAGTGGAACGTCCGTTGTTTCCATCACAAGGCGATTCGTCCCGGGCCCGGAATAGACTAAGACGCGATGAGAAACCCCCTTGAGTCGACGCGAGTGAAACAGCAGAGGGAATGACTTTCGATCGAGCAGATGACTCAGGCGACCGCGAACGAATTTCAAGGGCAACATCAAGGGCTCCCCTTTTCCCCGCCGGAACAGGCATTTGATCATGCGTAAGTCGGGCTTGTAACCGGCCGGCTTTTCCAATGAGCACGCTCCAATCTGATCCGCTTCGCTTCGGGGGCCCTTGAACGTGGCGATGACTTTTCCATCGCGAACGATTCGCGCGGATAAATTGACCAGGGAGGTAGAGCGAC
>CAZGYS010000047.1:0-19109 GCA_964530305.1 uncultured Leptospiraceae bacterium | reverse complement strand
CTGGACGAGGGCGAAGAGCCTGAAGTCGCCGCGCGCAGGGAACTACTCGAGGAAACCAGCCTGGACCTGAGCGGACCGCCCGCGGGCGAAATCGAAGAATGGCTCTACTATGATTTCCCGGCGGAGATGAACTCAAAGCGCATGCGCAAGTACCAGGGGCAGATGCAGAAATGGTATTTCTATTTCTGGGACGGGGACGAAACGCAGCTCAAGCTCGATCTCCATGACCGCGAATTTTCGCGCGTTGTCTGGAGCAGCCTGGAAACCCTGGCGCGCGAAATCGTGGATTTCAAGCGCCCGGTCTACGAACGCGTGCGCGATGAAGGCCGACGCATCATCGACGCCTACCTGGCCGCGCGCTCTTGACGCTCGTTACCGACGCGCGCTTACAATACGTAAAAGAACACGGCCACGAAATGGCAGATGCTGGCCGCCAGCACGAAGAAGTGCCAAATTTCATGATTGCGCGGCATGTTGTCCTTGAGATAAAACAGAGCGCCCACGGTGTACAGCGCGCCGCCCGCCACAACCCAGGCGATTCCTCCCGCCGGCAGGTTTTCGAACAAGGCGCGAATATCGATCAGCACGGTCCAGCCCGTGGCCACGTAAATCAAAGTGGAAATTAGATTATAGCGTTCACCGAAAATGATCTTAAAAGCCGTGCCCGCCACGGCGATGCACCAGACCAGACGTAAAATCAACAGACCTGATTCGCCCTTAATGACCAGCATGGTAAAGGGCGTGTAGGTACCGGCTATCAAAAAGTAGATGGCGATGTGATCCATCCGTTGAAAGGCGAGTTTGTGTCGCCCGCGTATGGAATGGTACAGCGCCGAGCTTGTATATAAGAAGAACAGCGTGAAGCCGTAGATGGTCACCGCGACGATCTTCATGACATCGCCCGTGGCCGCGGCGACGATCACCATCAACTGCCAACCGGCCAGAGCAAGCACGGCCCCCACGAGATGGGACCAGGAATTTATTCTTTCACCTTTATACATGGAAAGCCGCGCCTCACGCTTGAAGCATATACGTCATGAGAGCGGAAAACGACCCGGTGGGTTTCAAAAATTGCATGAAAAATATGAAGGCCGGGACGACACTCGCGTCAAAGTTCGGAGTAGATATCAGTCAAAGGTAACCGTAGGACCGCATCGCCTCGGCTCGTGTTTGAGCGGAACTTTCCAGTTGCGTATTCATATCGCCCGGGTCCTCGGGATGAAAAGCCAACGCCGCGGAAGGGCCATGAATTTCCTCGGCCTGGAAATTCGCGGGAACTCCCATGGACTGAAAGTAGTCCCCTGCTTCCATCCGCTCCAGGGCGATTTCCTCGCCGCGAAAGGCCTGGTTGTCCGGCACGTAGACGGCCAGACTCGTACCGTCGACCTGGTAGCCGATCAAGGAATCGGTCTCGGATTCCGGAATGAGAAAATACTTCCAGTGGGCATCGCCTTGTTCCGCGCCGTCGGCCGAGCCGCCAACCGTCGAGCCGAAGCGACTCCCCCTGGACCAGGCGATAATCGCCTTCGCCCCCGGGCCGTCCGTCCCCAGTAACCAGTTGGCCAGGTTGTGAAAACTATAGGCATGCAGTTCCTCGGGCAAAACCAGCGCGAACCAATCGTCCTCGGGA
Organism: uncultured Leptospiraceae bacterium; assembly: GCA_964530305.1. Taxonomy (GTDB): domain Bacteria; phylum Spirochaetota; class Leptospiria; order Leptospirales; family Leptonemataceae; genus CAZGYS01. The sequence continues at coordinate 17,479 of CAZGYS010000047.1, read as the reverse complement.
CCATGGAGTTCCAGACTCATCGCCCGTCCCGGTCGTCCCAGGGATTCGAATTCCCGTAGCAGGGTCGTAAATTCGGATTGGGTAAGCCCCTTGAAAAAGATCCGTCGCTCCACTCGGGGCGGCGGTTGCGCGGGCGATGAATCGCCCTGGAAGAGTTTTTTCAGGCCATCGAACATATTTACGATTTTTCCTTGCCGGACCGCGGCAAGCAACCCGTATTGAATGAAATCCGCGCGGCGCGCGTGAAAAAAGAGGCAAGCGATTCATGTCGGATCTCTCATCGGACGGTTCTTCTAATAATTACGGTACCAACCAGGGCGGCCAGGCCGGTCTCCCAATCGAGCCGCGGCGCCCCATGGAGCGCTGGGGCTCCAGGCTGGGCGTCATCCTGGCGGTAATGGGCAGCGCCATCGGGCTGGGCAACTTTCTACGCTTCCCCGGGCTGGCCGCGAAATACGGCGGCGGCCATTTCATGATTCCCTACTTCGTGGCCTTCTTCCTGCTGGGCCTGCCCATCGCCTGGGCGGAATGGGCCATCGGTCGACGGGGCGGACGCTACGGTTTTAACTCCACGCCTGGTATCTTTTTTGCCATCTGGAAGAATCGCCTTTCGCCGTACCTGGGCGTGCTGGGACTTATCATTCCCGTGGGCATCTACATGTATTACGTCTTTATCGAAGCGTGGTGCCTGTACTACGCCCTGCAATATCTCCAGGGCGGCATGTCCCTCGGCAAGGACCCGGCGGCCTACGGCGATTTCTTCGCCACGTTCATCGGCGCCAAGGGCGACGGCTCCCTGCTTTCGCTCAAGGAATCGCCCGCGCTGGCGTTTCTGCTTTTGTGCTTCGTGATTAACTTCGTTATTATTTATCGCGGCCTCAGCAAGGGCATCGAGTTCGTTACGAAGTACGCCATTCCTTTGCTCTTCGTCTGCGCGGTCCTCGTCTTGATTCGCGTGCTCACGCTGGGCACGCCCGACCCGGGTGAACCGACGCGCAACGTGCTCAACGGTCTGGGGCAAATGTGGAATACCGGTACGGCGCAAAAACCCCTGCTGGTATCCCTGGCCAATCCGGAGATGTGGCTGGAAGCCGCCGGTCAGATTTTCTTTTCGCTTTCGGTGGGCTTCGGCATCATCATCACCTATTCCAGTTACCTGAAAAAGAACGACGACGTGCTGTTGTCGGGAACGACTTCCGCGTCCGGTAATATTTTCGCCGAGGTTGCCCTGGGCGGTCTGATTACCATTCCCGCCGCATTTATCTTTCTCGGTCCGGACAACCTGGGCGGCGGAACCTTCAGTCTGGGTTTCAAGACCCTGCCCAATGTCTTCGCCAACATGCCCCTGGGAAGTTTCTTCGGCTTTCTCTGGTTCTTTCTTTTGTTCCTGGCCGCGGTAACTTCGAGCCTCTCCATGTTGCAACCGGCCGTGGCTTTCCTGGAAGAGGGTCTGGGCGTGGGACGGCGAGTGGCCGTTACCATCCTGGGTTTCGTTACCCTGATGGGTTCGCTGTTCATCGTCTATTTCTCGGGCAACACCCGGGCCATGGACATGATGGATTTCTGGATCGGCAGCGTCTTCATCTATATCCTGGCCACGTTGACCATCATCATCTTCGGCTGGGTCATCGGCGCGAAGAAAGGCCTGGAGGAAGCGAAGCAAGGTTCGCTGCTGGACGTCCCCAACTGGGTGGCATTCATTATTAAGTATGTTTCGCCGGCGTATCTGTTGATCGTCTTCGGATTCTGGCTCTACGGCTCGGTTCCCAAAACCATCAAGGGTTACCTGGACAACTTTCGCAAAGGCGAATTTGTGGAGGTTTACACCCTGGGCTTCATCGTCTTGCTGATGGTTTTCTTGATATTATTAATCGCCGCGTCGACGCGGAACTGGCGCCGCGATGGTCGCGGCAAGGAGCTTGAATCATGAATACGGGTGGATGGATAATCATGCTGCTCTCGGTTTGCGGCGTCACGGCGTTCTTCGGCTGGAATCTGTATCTGGTAATGACGCGTCAACCGCCGCCGGAACTGCATTCGACCCTGGATGAACCGCCGGACATCGGTCGGGACGTCTGATCGGCCGGGACGTGTAGTCGTTGAGGGCGCGTCGTTGATCGGGGCGTGAACAGCGCGGAGAAGCAAACATGAAAAGTATCGAAACGGAAATTCAGGATCTGGGCGATGACGGCAGCATCGCGATCATCTATTTGAGCAATGCCGAGACCCGCAATTCCATGACCCTGGATATGGGCATGGCCTTTCACGGCGAGGTAAATCGCCTGGCGGGCATGGAAACTCCCCCGCGCGCGCTGGTTATCAGCGGGAAGAACGACGTGTTTTCCAGCGGCGGCGATTTCGAACTGCTCAAGAGTTTCGCCGAGAACACGCCCGCCCAGAATCGTGAATTCATGGAGAGTTTCTATCGTCTCTTTCTGGCCGTGCGGGACATGCCTTTTCCGGTCATCGCCGCGGTAAACGGGCACGCCGTGGGTGCCGCTCTGGCCCTGGCCCTCGCGTGCGATATTCGCTACTTCACGCCCGACGGCAAGTACGCGTTGAACTTTGTTCGCATCGGCATTCACCCGGGCATGGGCTCCAGTTTTCTCCTGCGGGAAGTGGCCGGACTGCACAACGCCCAGGAGCTCCTGCTGACGGGCAAAGTCATCAAGGGAGAGGACGCCTATCGGCGCGGCATGTGCCACGCGCTCTATTCCAAAAGCGAAATCCTGGAAGAGGGACTGAAAACCGCCAGGGAAATCGCCGCGTGCGCGCCCCTGGCTGTACGGCTCCTGAAGCAGGGCATGTATCGCGATATGAACCTGAAAGACACGCTGGTGTACGAGGCCGAAAGCCAGGCCCGCAACTACGCCACCGAGGATTTCCGCGAAGCCATGCAGGCCATCGGCGAAAAGCGACGGCCGGTTTTCAAGGATAAGTAAATAAGCATGCGCGCCAGGGCCTATGAGCGGCCCTGGTGTGCATTTCGATTGCGCTTTTCAGGATTGTCTTGACACAATCCCCATTTCCATGATATTCCCGCGTCCCGCCACGCCGCCGCCCCAATAGATTCCAAAGATCCCACCCCATGCGGGCGCGGTCCGATCCCGAATCGCTAACCAGCCCAGCCCGACCCGGGTGGGATCCGTACAAGGGTTATTTTACTTTAAAGTCTTTAATTATGGGCGCGGCCTTGCTTTTGGAGGCGGTGACGATAACGCGATAATCGCCGCGAGGCCAGGTCCGGCCCTTGTAGCCGAAAGTCGCCCAGCCGCGATGACCGCCGGCCTCCTTGAATTTGGGACGGCTGGTGGCCATTAACTTATTCACGCCGCGAGGGCCGCGCATGGAACGCCACTCGATGGTGAGCCCGCTGTTTTCGAGGGCATCGTCGACGTCATAGTAGAGCATGAACAGACGGGTGCCGCTCGGGATGACGGCGAAGTCCTGCTTACACGTTTTCCCCTTCCCTTTCGGCGCCGGGCAGACATGGACCTTGTTGAAATCCGTTCCGTTCTTGTCCCCCAGCTTCAGGCGCTCACGAATTTCGCGACGCGTGCGAAACACGTCGAAGCGCAGGGTTCGTTCGCGAAAGTTCTCCTCGGGCGACGTAACCTTCAAGGCGTAGCGACCAATAGCCAGCCGCCGGGGACGCATGGCCACGGCGAAGGGTTTGTCCTCGGCCGCGGTTTTACCGGCTGCCTTGAGGATGGATTTCGAAACGCCGGGAGCAGGCTGATATTGCAGGTCGATGTTGACGGGAACCCCGGCCTTAAGTCCGTCCGGCATGGCCGAAAAATAGAGCACGCGCTGATTACGAACGAACATGGTGAAGGGCTCGGGACATTGACCGGCCTTAACTTTTTCGCAGAGGCGCATCTCGGTCACCGTGGGGCCGCAGCCGCCACAGCCCGTTAATAGAAGCATACCTGTAATAATAATAAAAATTGGTTTAGCGGCAGTTCTCATGCGCTCTAGTTTTCACGGCGGGCTCGCCGGTCAAACCATACCCGACCACCGGACCTGATTTTTGCCTGAATCGGCCCGACTCGGAAAACATATGCCGGATTTCGAAATCGCTCATGTCATTTCCAGGCGGCCGCTACGCCCGGGGCGTCTGATAAGTCGATGAATCGCATTATCAAAACTCCGACTAAAATCAGCCGACCTCGCAAGACGGCCCTGACCGCGTGCCTCCTGTTGTGCAGCTTGAGTGCCTGGGCGTGTTCCGCGCCGCGCACGTTCAATCCGGGCGATCCCACCAGCGAGGAATTCTACCTGCAAAGGGTCGCCGCCATGCTGCTGGGCGATCTCGGCGCGACCGCTTCAGTGGGTGGCAGCGTTTCAGGTCTCGTGGGCACGCTGGGCCTGACCGACGGGACGGAGACGTTGACCATCACCACCGACGGCAACTTTACTTTCGCCGCGGCCCGAGCCCTGGGCGCGGCCTTTACCGTGTCCGGTTCGCGCCAGCCGACGGGCCAGTTGTGCGAAATCCAGAACGGCACCGGCGTCGTGTCGGGCGATTCGGCGACGGCGGTTAACGTGAGCTGCCGTACCGTGCTGTATGTAGGCGGGGCCTTCGGAACTTACAATGGCGCCGCGCATACCGGGCTCGTGCGATTGAGCGAATCCGGCGCGACGGATTCGAGCTTTAATACGGGGACGGGGTTTTTGGGCGCAACGAGTACGGTTCAGAGCGTGCGCGACGCGGGCGACGGCAGCGGAGATGTATATGTCGGCGGCGATTTCACGACCTACCAGGGTGCCGCGGCAAATCGCATCGCGCGTTTGAATGCCGACGGTAGCGCCGATTCGACTTTCGCGTCCGGTTCCGGTTTCGACGGACCGGTCTTCGCGCTGGCGCCCCTGAACGACGGTACCGGTCGCGTTTACGTGGGAGGCGATTTCAATAACTACCAGGGCGTCGCGCGGGGAAAAATCGTGCGTCTGAATCCGGACGGAAGCGTGGACGAAACGTTTAATCCGGGCACGGGTTTCGACATGGGCGTGCGGGCACTCGTTCTCGCGTTGGACGGAAGCGGCGATCTCTACGTAGGCGGCGACTTCACAACCTACCAGGGCGTGGGCGGCAAGAATCGCATTTTGCGCCTGAACTCCGACGGCAGCGAGGACACGGGTTTCGCCTCTTCCGGGGGTAATAATCCGGTGCGGGGCATCGCCGCGGCGATTGACGGTTCCGGAGCCATTTACGTAGGCGGCGAATTCACCAACTTCAACAGCAGTCCGGCGAATCGCATTCTGCGCCTGAATTCCGACGGGAGCACCGACGGCGGCTACACCAGCGGCACGGCCGCGAACGGGACGGTGAACGCGGTCGCCCCCGCCAATGACGGCTCGGGCGACATCTATCTGGCTTCCAACGCGAGCCAGTACGACGGCAACTTTACCTTCAACATGGTGCGTACGAATTCCAACGGCAGCTACGACGGTGGGCTGGGATTGTCCACGGGCTTCAACAGCGAGACACGGGCGGTCTACATGGCCATCGACGGGTCCGGGACATTCTACATGGGCGGCGGGTTCACGAACTTCAACGGCAGCGGCGCCAATTACATCATCAGCCTGAATTCCGACGGCAGCGTAAACACGACCTTCAACTTCGGCACCGGCTTCGACGCGGACGTGATCACCATCGGCCATTGACCGGACAGCGGCCGTGCCGACCTGAATCCCTCGAGAATCGGGCTTTGGGGCCTTGTCGGAACTCCGACACTTGCTTAAATTGCTTGAATCTGAATCAGACCGGCCGATTCTTATACTATTCCAGCCGGATCGAGAAGCAAAATGGGCAGAATCACCACCCCCAGCAACAAACAGGGTACAAGCAAGGGCCGCCGAGGCCTCATACGGATCGTCGGCATCGGCGCCATCCTGATGGGAGGCGCGGTCTGGTCCTGTTCTTATTTCTCTCCCCTGGCGGCCCCGGGCAGCGGGGACAAGAAAATCGACTTCGAGGTCCGGCGGGGTACGGGTAGCTTCACGGTGAGCAAGGAGCTCGTGAAACAGGGCCTGCTCAAGAGCCCGAAATACTTCCGACTGTATCTCCGGCTGACCGGGAAATCATCCAAGCTCAAAGCCGGCATCTACACACTGAACGACGGGATGTCGGGCAGTGAAATCGCCACGGTCCTCACCGAGGGCAAGGTCCGCATGATGACCATCAAGATCCCCGAGGGCTGGAATCGCCGCCAAATTGGCGATTACCTGGCCCGCAAGGGTCTCGTAAAGAATCGCGCTGAATTCATAAAAATCACCGAGGACCCGGCCGTGCTTCGCAAGCACAAGATCCCCGGGAAATCCACCCAGGGCTACCTCTTCCCGGACACCTACAGCGTTCCGTACGGCTTTTCCGCGCGGCGATTGCAAGATGTGATGATCCGCCAGTTCCGCCAAAAGATGAAAAATGTCGGAGCTCCGACAAATATGACTCCGGCCGAGCTCCATGAGCGCTTGATCCTGGCCTCCATTGTGGAAAGAGAGGCCGTCCGGCCCGCCGAAAGACCCATGATGGCCCAGGTATTCCTGAATCGCCTGGAGAAGGGCATCCCGCTGGAAAGCTGCGCCACGATCCAGTTTCTGTTCGAGAAGCCTCGCCCCCGGCTGTTTTATCGGGATCTGAAAATCCCATCGCCCTATAATACCTACATCCACAAGGGCCTGCCTCCGGGTCCCATATCCAGTCCCGGCCTTGCCGCCCTGAAGGCGTCCTTTAACCCGAAACCGGGTCCGTACCTGTTTTTCGTGCTGAAACCGGACCGCAGCCACCACTTTTCCACCACGTTCGCCGAGCATGTGGCGGCAAAAAAACGCTACCTTGGTCGCTGATCGGGCGATAATAATACTGTCTCGGCGTAGCAGCCGGGCCAAGGAGCGATTATGCCCACGTTGGAAAGCAAAGGTAAAACCGTGAGCGCGGAAGATCAGAAAACGCAACAGCAGGAGCAACTGGCCCGAACCTACGGCTCCCTGCGCGCCCATCTCAAGCAGCTCGAACAGGAAAACTTAAACCTGGCGCGGGAGCTGGACGAGAAACGTCGCGCGCGCGCCGAGCGCCTGAAGCAGGAACGCAAGGACGGATCACGGGATCGCCTGAAGACCCTGGAGCAGCGCCTGCAAAAGACGGACGCCGTCGCCCAGAAGCAGGTTCGCTTCCTGAAAAAGATGCGCGCCTTTTCACGCAAGAACGAGGAAAAGCTCCGCGAGATCGGCGTACGCCTCCTCAAGCTGGAAGAAGTCATGAACCAGGGAGAAGTCCCCGTCTCCGCCATGAAAAACGAACTGGTTTCCATGCTGACCGAATTACAGGAGATGCGCGTTCGCCGCGAAAGTCTCCTCAAGTCCGACGACTGAACGCTGAATCCAGGGGGGTCATGGATCCGATAATGGAACCATGAGTCCCGGCCGGTCCCATGAATACGACGCCGTCCTCCTCCCCGGCGGCGGTCTGCGCGAAAACGGCGATTTGCCGGAGTGGGTTCGTCCGCGCATGGACGCGGCCCTGGAAAAGCGCTCGGAGAAATCCTTTCTTATTACCCTGAGTCGGGGTACGCCTCACAAGCCGCCGCCCCTGGATGCAACCGGTCGCCCGCTGGACGAAGCCCGCGTAGCGGCGGAGTATCTCCTGAAGCACGGCGCGCCGGCGCGACGCATTCTCATGGAGACCATGTCGCTGGATACCATCGGCAACGCGTTCTTCGCCCGTTTACTGCACACGGATCCCCTGGGCCTGCGGCGATTACTCGTGATTACGTCCGAATTCCACATGCCTCGCACGCGTAGGATCTTCGAGTCGGTCTATGAACTGGATTACGAGATCGGAGAGGAAATCCCGATCCCCTATCGGTTGGACTTTCACGCTACGCCCGACACGGGCCTGCCGGAAAAAACCCTGCGCGCTCGACTGGAAAAGGAAAAGCAATCCCTGCTCGAATTCGAGCAGTTCATGCGCGGCGTCGAAGACATGGAGACGCTCCACGAACGCATCCACGAAAAACACGGCGCCTATGCGCTGAATCGCAAACCGGCGCCGATACTCATCGACGAGCTTGCTGAGAGTTATTAAACCCGGACGCCGAGCGGCTACCGTTCGGGCCAGGACGGCCCGCACGGCAGGCCGGTGACGCATGAGGTGCGCGCCCCGCTTAACCCGCGGCAATTCCTATCTTTTCGGATTATCTCGTTTTCGCGCAATCCTTCATGCGGCGGCGATGAATGGACCACAGGTTGCGGCGGCAGGGCTCCTGTTTTTCGACTCGTAGAAAACCGCAGTTCTTGATGCGGCGACGGAACTCTTCCTTGGCGCGCCTTTCGCAGCGACGACGCTTTCCGGGGGGCTCGCCGTAGACGAAATCGCAACCGCGAATCTTTTTGCGGGCCGTGCGATAGGTTTCCATGCGGCACTTGAAACGCTTGAAGGCGTGGCTCCAGCGGCGATTGCACCAGCTCAAGGCCTTTCTATACTTAACTTTCTCCTGCTTCACGCAGGTCCGCAGGGCAATGTTCGCCTTTCCGGCGGCGTTCAGACTACGCGCGACGAACACTCCGGTCACGCCTAGAATAAGGGCGGTAATAATCAGGGCGATTTTCTTCACGACTGCTCCCGCCGGATCACGGATCCGGTCTTCATGATCAGGATCGGCGCGCACGGCTTTCGCCATGATGAATTTTTCGGGGCGATTTTGCCGGGCCCCGACGTGAGCGAGCTTACTTAACGCGCATGATCCACACCACGGACATATTGACGGGACGCGTTTCGCTTCCTCCCGCCGGCAAAATCGGCGCCGAGCTGAGAATATCCGGCTCTCCGCAACTCACGTCATTGAATTGCGCGGTAGAGTTACAGGTCGATCGCAGCAGGTATTGATAGGCACCATTCCCGTGATTGTGACTGCGAAACTCATCCGCCTGCAAAGTCCCCGCCGCGGACCCGCCGCGCAGGAATCGCCCGGTGCCGTTCAGGTCCGGCAGGGTTTGTCCGTTCAGGGGAGAAGCCGAATCGGAGACGACTCCCCCGTCGCATCGCATCCATCCGTCGGGAAGAGCGGGCGTCCCCGCGATACCGTTGTGCCAGGCGATGATGGACCCCACCGGCGGCCGCAGCAGGGACGCATTGTCGAGACTCGCCTTGAGCGCGGCGAAATTCGCGTTGATCTCACCCGCCTTGACGACCTGTCCGGCAGTGAACGTCCGGATCTCTTGCGCCGCTAGAAAGGTCAGGCCCGTGCCGAGCAAAACGACGAGCAGGAAGCCGACGCCTTGACGCATGCCGGACTTTATATCCCTGGAGACGCCCATGGGACACGAAAGCTCCCCGGAAGCTTTCCGTCCACCGCCGCATAATAAATTTTCTACAATACTTTTTCGGAACCCTTGAATATTGAATCGCCCGTGTAAAATTCCGCGGGAATGCAAAAAAATAATTTCCGTCGCGTCCCGAGCGCGAAATCATTCGTCCAATTATCTCCTATGAACACAAGAACGCCCGAAGAACTCCAGGCGCTTGTGGAAGATCTGGGACCGGCGGAAAAGCTGTTGCAGCTGATCCTGAACTTTCCGGACCATCTCTGGCACAATCGACCAGGAGTCATTGAAAACAACAAGTGGCGAGCCGCCACCGCCGGGGAGATCCGTCAGTTCAATAAGCACGGTGCCCTGACGCGTAATAAGGAATTTCGCCCGCCCGGAGCCAATGTCGAAGCGATTGAAAAAGTCTATTCGACCCTGGCCGAGATCTGGGAAGCGAATGAGGAATTGATGGCGCGGCTCGCGTCGTACATCATGCGCGAAACCGATTGGAAGGACATGAAAGTCGTATGCGCGGCCTTCATGCTCGTGCAAAGCCGCAGCGGCCAACCGATCTTCGACGAGTCGAACGGGGCAAAGACCCTGCTCTTCCACGACGACGATTACCGCGAAATCGGCGAAGCCATGGTGAAGATGTATCAGCGCGGATCTTCGCGCATGATGAACCCGAAGATGATCCAACGCATCGGCGTGGTCCTGTCGTTGCCGGCGGTCATGGAAGCCAACAAGGTGCTGGGTTTCGGCAACGCGCAAAAGCGCAAGGCCTTTACCGGTCGCTACTACGGAGCGGTCCGTGATTGGCTGCGTCAGCGCGAAATGAACCCGGCCATGCTGGAAGGTCTGCGTAAGGCCGGTTTCGCTCGCATTGTTCGCGGCCTGAGCCGCATGGCGGGTTACAAGCCGGAATCCAAGCGCTACTTCGAGATCCTGGGTTGGCGCCAGAAGCAACACGCGGACGGTCACCGGGGCATCGGTCTCGACGATTTGAACATTGAACGTTTCAGCTTCAAGGACATGAACGAACGTGAAATCTGCGAAGCAATCACGGAACGCAAGATGGGTTACAAGCAAATCGTCGGTATGCTGCCGCCGGAAATCGGCCTGACGCCGGCCATCTTCGTGGCGGCCATGGATAGTCTGTCCGATAAAGACTTGACCATCCTGACGCCGACGTTGGAAGAAATGGGCTTGTTGAAGCATCAGGCGATTCGTGAACGCTGGGAAAAGGCGATTCAAACCGCCGAAGACCAGCGGACGCGAAACATCGCCAGGAACGTACGCAATCGCGAAACGGCGCAAGCTCTGATCAACGCGGCGGATGAGGCGGTAACGCGAGTGGTGGAAGAAGCGACGAAAGACGCGGACATCCACATCATGTTCCTCATCGACAAGTCCGGCTCCATGCAGGGCGCCATCGAAAAGTCGAAGGAAGCGCTTTCGCGGATTCTGCAGGGTTTCGACCCGGCGAAACTGCACATCGCCTGCTTCGACACGTTCGGAACGGTTATGAAGCCGAAGCAGTACTCGGAAGCGGGTATTCGCCATATGCTGTCGACCATCCGCGCGTCCGGTGGAACCATTCACGGCGCGGCCGTGAAGGCGCTGCATAAGGCGGGCGCTCGCGTGCCGGCATCGGCGGACCTGATCGTATTCGTCGTGGGCGATGAAGCCGGTGAATCCGGTGAAGCCTTCGGAAAGTCGTTCTCGGATCACGGCTATGCTCCGAGTGCGTTCGCGCATATCGTGAACGTGTCCACCGACGGTGGTTGGAACTACCGCGGTAACACGGTCACCCATGCGGCGAAGCATCTGAACGTGCCGTATACCGAGGTGGCGGTGGATCAATTCGAGGATGCCTACCAGGTTCAAAGAACCCTCAAGGCAATCCTCGAGGCGCAACCGCTCAAGACGAAGGCGGCGCTCGTTGAAAAGATCATGGGTACCGAGTTACTCGTGAAACCATATTGAGTAGGCCATGAGAAAAGACGCGCGGTCGTTGCACTCATGCGTCGTGCTCGAGCGGACATCCATGTCCGACGAGCACGACGGGGGCGTCCATGACCCCTGCGCATGAGTGAACGCCGCGCGTTCATGGCCTGCTCATTGGTTCGGGAAAACCGTTCCCGCCTCATCGGTACAATCCGAATTTATATTTTACCTTTCCCGGAGCGAAATGTATTTCCAAAACAACGGCGTGCTTGTTGCGCCTGCGCTCGGTCTCGCGTACCGGGTCCATGGAAGGACCCACCGCGCGGGGTGTCGGGGCACTGGAAGTTTCGCGCAACGAAAAAAAATACGCGCCGGGGCGGCGAACAATCATTAGCTTGAGCCTCCGGTCACGCAAACGGAAACAAGCTACAAGCATTCCTTTCGCCGCTCGCGAAAGGGTCCGAACCACTTAACGGATGCCCGCGTCGAGAGGCGCGGGTTCGAGCGCCTAACAGCTAATACTTGCTCCACTCGCGTGACCGGCTTTGTAATCATATATTTGGCCGTCCCCACGCTATCAATTCCACTTGACGTCCGAAACCCATGACCGCGTGTCTGATGGGCGGAGGGTCTCCATGCAACGCCTGTTTCGAACTACGTCACTGCTCTGTCTGGTTTTTTGCGCAACCTTTGTCCACGCTCAATCGCGCCAGTACGTCTGCGCGCCGGGACTGCTCTTCTGTGACGACTTTAATGCCGCGGCCGATGACGTAGATCGTAAGCGCTGGCGAGAGCCCATGTCCGCCGAATCGCGCCGAGGAGTTACCTTGTTTCGCAACAGGGTCGACACGCCTTCCATGTACAAACTGCGCGTCGAGAATGGAGCCGTACGGCTGATGGTCTCCAGCTATACTCCGCCGAAAAAAGCGGAGCCGACGAAAAAATTGGAACAGGACCCGCCGGCCGAAAAGAAAACGCCGGACAACAAGTCCATGGAAAAAACGGCATTCCCCCTGACGGGGCCCGCGTGCACCGACACGACTACGACGGGCGAATCGAAAAAGACGCAACCGGACACGCCCATGCGTCGGCTCGATCGAAAAACCATGGGCCCGTCTGTTCTCGGCTCCCAGCTCATCACCCGTAAGGCGTTCGGGCCGCCGGGTGCTTATCCCTATTGGAGCGCCGTCTCCATCAGCATGCGCGCTCGCTTTCCCGGAGCGGTCTACCGGGGGCGCCGCTACGGCATGACGCTGCATCGCCTTTTTTCGCCGACGGCCGGCGGCATGCCTTCGCGCAATGAAATCGATATGCAATTCGCCTCGAGGTATTTCGGTATGCCCCCGGCAAATCGCATGGTGCTCATGAATGTCCTGAACAACTTCACGGCAGCCGAGCCGCCCGAACCCATGACCGTGAACGCGCCGCTGGTTTTCAGTGACTGGCATGTGTATCGCATGGACTGGGGGCCCAACTACGTTACCTGGTACATCGACGGGAAGCGCGTGAAACGCGTTCGCGCCGGATTTCAACGAACGGCGCCCATGCACCTGGAACTTTCCGCCTTCATGCCCCGCGGCGGTAGACCCGGGTCAACTGATTTCACCATGGAGGTGGACTGGGTACGAGCGCAAAAAATCGCCACTTCCGCGGTGCTGCATCCCATGCTCAAGGGCCGCGCGGCGGACCATTGCTTCATGAAGGGTAAACACTGCGGCCGACCGGCGGCGGACTACTATTGCCAGATGAAGGGTTTCGATCAAGCGGGCGATTGGACCATGGCGACGCGCAGCATGCCCACCACTCATATCGGCGACGGGAAGGCTTGCACGGGTTCGGACTGCAAGGCCTTCGCCACCGTCACTTGCCTGGGCGGCATGACGGAGAGGGACGGCCCCATGTTTCGCAAGCCCATGACGCGTCACGGCGGTAAGGAGTATCGCCTGGACTGGTGCCTTTCCTACGGTAAGCAGTGCGGTAAACCGGTGGCGGAGGCTTTTTGTCGCATGCGCGGTTACGCCGGCACCACGGGATTCGCGACCGAACGCTATGTATCGCCCACCCACGTGCTGGACGAAAAGGAACGCAAGATCTGTACGGGACGCATCTGCGACGGCTTCAAGTACATCGCCTGCGGGCCGTAAGAAAAGTTGGGCGGGCTCTGAATTTTTACGGGAGAACGCGGGGACGGCTCCGCGTTCTTCGTCTAATTGGTCGTCACGCAAACGGCGATAAGTTACAAGCATTCAATTTCCACTTGAAAAAGCTACGCGCCTGTAGCTCAGCTGGTAGAGCGCCGACATGAATGTCGGAGGGGCGGGTTCAAATCCCGAAGGGTGCACCAGGGTCCAAACACTTGCTTCCACTCGCGTGACCTTGTTATTATTCCTATTATTTTTTTGAACGCGCGGCGATTTTTTTCGAAATCGCCCAAACGAAATTCGAAAAGTTTCGTCAGATAAGCCGTCACGCAATAAGGCGATAAGTTACAAGCATATAGCTCATATGGCAGAGCGTAAGACTATGAATCTTAAGGAAGTCGGTTCGATCCCGACTATGTTGACCAAAACACTTGCTTCCACTCGCGTGACCTCGCACTTATACTACTAACCTTCCTCTCAACGAGACGCCGGACGGCCCATCACGCCGGCGCGGTTAAGTTTAATTCACAATCAGAACCTGTCGGCCGAAATCTTCGGCCCGACACGCGCATATTCCGGATACGGCCGGACCTTCGCGTTATTGCTGAAAAACAAGTATACAACCCCGTATTGTCGGCGGTAGTTTGGAAAGTAAGATGGATTTCCGGGATTTTTTACAGGACGAAAGCGAAACCCTGCGCCTGCCCTATTTCGCGGGCAGCGAGGTACTGGATCGAGATCGCAAGTATCGTCTGCGGCAAGCGCCGGAGCGGCCGGGATGGTACGAGTTTGAAAAAGAGGGTCGTTACCTCAAGGTGCTCGGCCAGGTGGAATCGCAACTGGACGAATGGGACTTGAAGGAGACGCCCGGGTATCTCGTGGGCAATCGCTTCACGACGGATTCGTTTCAGGCTGAATTGTTCGGACTGGAAGTGGACGCGGAAACGGAGCGCTTCGCGCCCATCACGGCCAAGCGCTGGTTCGACGGGCGCTGGCTGTTCGCGGGCATCGCCTTTGAAAGCGAAGTAGAAGCCGCGGTGCGGGACGCCTTCGAGGACGAGCGTCGCATCGCCGACGTGAAGGGCGTAACGCCGGCCCTGGCCAATGCCTTCATGATGGAGAGCATGACCCGGGAGCTGCGTCGCCAGGCGATTCGCAAGCAGCGCGAAGAGAAAGAACGCCGGGAACGCGCGGCCGAGGAGGAAAAACTGCGGTCGACCTTCGAGGGACGCGTGGCCCTGGCGCTCTCAAGCACCGGCGCGGAGCTGGTGGATTGGCGCAACCAGGGCGGGAATCGCGCGGTGGTGAAATACCGCTTCATGGGCCAAAAGTTCGAATGCGTCATCGACTCCATGAGTCTGGCCATTCTGGATTCGGGCATCTGCCTGACGGACGAAAGCACCGGGGAAAAGGGCGACGAGTACCTCAACCTGGCCAGTTTGCCGTCGGTGGTGCGCGAAGCGGTGGACACGGGGCGACTGGTCGTGTATCGCCGCGTGTGATTCCGCGTCGATGCGGCCCGCCGCGAAATCGCACGTGAATACGCGAAGGAGGACGAAATGCGCGAAGTATGTTTTTTACTGGCCGGCGAACGCGTCCTGGGCGTGTACGCGGGCTCCCAGGCGGCCATTCCGGATTCCCGGTCCCGCTGGAACGATATCTGGCGTCATCGCCGTCGCATCACGGAGATCGTCCACACCCATCCGGGCAACATGCTGGCTTTCTCCGGTGAGGATCTGGCCACCATGGACGCGGTGGAAGCCGGCACGGGCCGGATCTATACCTGGTCCATCGTGACCCATGACGGATACCTTTCGCGCGTGGGCGCGCGGGGACGAACGGATCGCAAGCGCGACGATCATCCCATGTGGCTGGGACTTTTGCGGGCCATGTCCTTCGGCGGCACGTCGACCCGAGCCGTGTTCATCCCGGCCGAGCGCGCGGGAAAAACACGGCGGCGCGGCGTCCGCGCGCGGAGAAAGCGCGCACGAAAATTGGAACGCGCTCGTTCATGGAGCGCCAAGAGGCAATTATTGAAAAGGAGAGGAAGATGAACATTACAATCAGCATCACCTATCAAGGCCGCAACGGCAACTATCGCGTCCAAATGGATTCCAATGTGGACGACGCGACGGTTCGCCGCGTATGCGAGGAAGCCGTACGTAACGGCGAAGTTCCGGGCCTGAAGGCGACGCATGTTCCGCAAAACGCCTTCGCCAACTTCGTGGTTGACCGCATCACCCCGCGTGGTCGTGGTGAAAAGCGCTTCGTTCTGCGACCGCGCGTACCCTTCGGAGGTTGAACATGAAGATTCTATTTTGCGGCGGCGGGGCCCTGGGCTCCCACGGGATTCTCATCGGGCGGGACTTGCAAGAGGACCTGTCCGTCGTGGATTTCGATCGGGTGGAAACGAAGAACCTGGTGAGCCAGTGGTTCGTAAAGCCCATGGTGGGAAAGAACAAGGCCACCGCCCTGAAAACCCAGGCCCATAACTTTCTGGGCCTGAAAGTTAAGGATTATTCCGTTCGCCTGACCGAGGCCAATGTCGAAACGATTCTCGGCGAACACGATCTCATCGTGGATTGTTTCGACAACGCCGAAAGCCGCGGCCTGGTGCAGGACTTCGTGCGGGCCAATGAAAAACCGTGCGTGCACGCGGGCCTGGCGCCGGACGGCGAATTCGGGGCGATTCGCTGGGATCGTGATTTCAAAATCGACGCGGAAGATACGCCGGGTCAGGCCACCTGCGAAGGCGCCGGCTTCCTGCCGTTGATCATCACGACCACTTGTTCGCTCATTACGTCGATTCGCGCCTTCATCAAGGATGAACGCGAATTGAACTGGAACATTGCCGGTGAATCGGCGGAGTCCTTCGAATAGGAGGGCTTCGCCGATTCAAAGCTGATCCTTCCACGCGTCCGGATGCCGCCTTGTATCATAAACAGCGGTTATGTAAATGAACCGGTCATCAAAGGTATACATGCAGGCATATGCGGAGCGCGGGATCAAAGCCCTCCGTATATCGGCTTCAATAACCCGCTACATCTCCGGAAACGCACGGACCTTATCCATCATTCCAAGAAAATCTTTCAGGAATTGTTCCCCCCGACCGGGACGATGTGTTTCATGGTAAAGGAACCCGTCGGCAAGCGCCGCTTCGGCCTCGGCGAGAATAAGTAGTTCACGCATTTGAGCCGGCGCGAATTTCGGAGACCGCATCGTTTAACGAACGAGCAGTTGTTTTGCCGGCGTGCAATTCGTCCATGCGCCGAACGGATTCACGTGCCCAGGCTGAATCAACTTCCGCGTCACCCGGTCCTTGCATTGATTCAAGTAAGCAGGCCAGCAAGCGCGCCTGGTCCGGGTGAGAGAGCTCGCGAATCTCCGCTTCTAACTCCTCAATGTTTCGAGCCATGCTTCCAATTTAAGCATGCCGGGGGACGGTGTCCAGACGGTTTTCTAAGTTGAGTCACGGCCTGATTCACATAAAAGCGGTTCAGGTGCTTCAAAGCGAATTATAGTAGAGAAATTACATCTCGTAGTATTTCTCAAAGTAGTCCGATGATTCGCGATGGCGATTCAATTCCACGGAATCGAATTCATCCAGCTCTTCCTGAGCTTCGACTCCCAGCACGCGCAGGGCCTTGTTGATACCACCCTCTTCCGTACTCATCTTGACGCAACCCTCCTCGTAGACGGCGGCCGCTTGAGTGCCGATGCCTCCGAAATAGTCCGTTTCGATTAAGGCATAGGGCTTGCCTTCGAACAGGCGACGCGCCCAGTAATGCGTCAGCTCATCATCCAGGCGCATGCGTCCTTCGGAAAAAGTATATTCGCGCAGGGATTCAGTCTTGATCTTTTGTTCCCAGTAAGTGCGATGCCAGATGTCCAGATGAACCAGCTCGAAGCCTTGCTTGAGTTCCATGACCGGCAGATCATACTCTTCGGCGGCTTCAAGATTGGCCGGTCCCCGGGCTATAATAGCTGTTACGCGATGACCCATCGTCGATTCGGATCAAGCCACGCGTACGCGAAGTTGCGGGTAGATACGAAACATATACTCCTTATAAACGTCTCGCGCG
>CAZGYS010000046.1:13709-19119 GCA_964530305.1 uncultured Leptospiraceae bacterium | reverse complement strand
CAGGTCTCGGGCATGCCGCCTTTGTCCGCGGCCGGCAGAACCAGGGTATCTCCCCGAAGCTCGATCATGCGTCCGGTTTTCACGGCCCGGGTGCGCAGCATATGTTGATAGAAGCGATAACCCACGAAGCCGCCCAGGACCGAACCGCCGATGAGCAGCCAGATGAATACGGCCTCGGAGTTAAACAGCCAGGCGAAGGGCACGGCGATGGCCGCGGGAATGATGAGCAAGCCCAGGATGACGGCAAGAACCATCCACATGATTTCGCGCAGGGTCGATAGGCGCTCGGGCCAGGGGCCGTTGTTTTCGTCGCTGGTCATGAACCATGAGCGCGGCCCCGCCCCGGTTTTTCAAGGGCGATTCGCCCCATGGAATCAGTACCCCAGATCGACGCCCGCCATATGACGCACCAGATTCAAACCGGCCATTTCATTGAACCCGCGCCAGTGTCCGTACTTCTTTTTCCACGCGGGCCAGACGGCGTCGAAGAGGTTGCCCAGGCCTTCGCGCGTTTCCGTATCGTGTTCGCGCATGGCCCGAACCACCGTTGCGCGCAGATCCTTCATCATGTTCATGGAGTCGACGAAGTCTTGCCGCGTTCCCGCGGGGCCGTGGCTGGGTACGAAAACCCGGAAATCCAGCGCGGCGATTTTTTCCATGGCCCGGATATAACCGGGGAAGTAGGTGTGAAAGGGGCCCGGAGTGGGCCAGCTCTTGACGAAGCCCACGTCCGGAGCATACACCAGGTTGCGCCCGGGGAGATGAAACGCATAGAGCGTATCGGTGTGGGAGAGCCCCAGGTAAATCAGACGAATGGTCTCGCCCCCGATCGTGAAAGTCCGATCTCCTTGAATGAACCGGGTGGGTTTTAAGATGCGCGAGCTGTCGGGCAGGTCCTTCCAATACCACGGGCATTTCCGGTGGGCGACGACATTGCGGGGCGCGAAATGTTTACCTCCCTCGACATGGTCGCGGTGATAGTGTGAGTAGAACAGGGAATGAACTTGCTTGTTCGGGAAGCGGATCTTGATTTGGGAACGGGCCAGCGCGGCGAGTTTCTCATTCATAGGATCCACTACCACCAATCCGGCGGACGTATCAATAATCAACGTGCGATAAAAGCGATAGCGAAAGGAGTAGACGTTCTCCCCATGGCGAACGAACTGCCGCTCCGGCATGCCGTCGGGGTTGGCGAACTCGGCGCCCGCGGTGAAGGAAGCCCGAGTCAGGGAGTCGCGGATATTACAGTGCGTGGCCGCGGGGATCAGCAATACCCAAAACAGAAACGCGGCTGCTCGCCCCCTGAACTTGCCCCGGTTTCCAGCGTCGGTCTTTAACATTATATCTTTCCCCCTTGTTCTCGCGCGTATCTCGGTTGGAGAACATCGTTCGGCGCGAATTTGGATTGCTTTTTTCTCACGTCGAGTTATATATAGGAGAGGGAATCGCGTCCGCGGCCATTCAATTTACATGAACGCTACGAATGTACACACGAACACCATGGAGCATGAGTCGGCGTCGAAGGGCGGGCATCGTGCAACGACCGCGAATCGCGCGGGAATCGGTTCAGTCATTCGAAGGCGATTGCCTGCCTGGGCGGGGATCGGTTTCGTGCTGGGATGTCTGTTCGCCTCCACCAGCTCCTTCGTAGCCGGCGTTTCTTATTGGCGCGCGCTGCCCGCGGCGCAGATGGCCGTCTTTCTGAATTTGATCGTCATGTTGCCTTTGTTGTATTGGGGCGTGATTCGCCATGGGCACGGGAGCTTTCGCGGCGCCCTGGCGCGAACTTCGCCGGGGGTGCTTGCGGCGCAGATTCCCGCCGGTCTGGTTAATACCTGGCTCATCGATACGCTGTTTTCGTACATGATGCTCATGGGCTGGTGGACTACTTTCGCCATGTTGACGGGTACCGCCCTGGCCGTCTGCTTACTGGGACTGCCGTTGACCATTCACTATGAACAGCTGCGGGGCCAATTGTTTCGCGGAGATGAAACGCCGGACTCGGACCCGGGCGAAAGTCCTCCGGACCAGGATGAAAGCCGGTCGAACCGGATACGAGAAGTTGGCCGGGACGCGCCGGAACCGCGTGATCGGGATGAACGGGATCGCCATGCAATACCCGGGATCTGGTTGCCGCTGGACAGCGGTCGCAAGCTGGTGCGCTTTGAGGAAATTCTTTATCTGACTTCTCACGGACATACCGTGGTGATACATACGGACGGCCGGGACTACAAACGCGCCATGCTGATGAAGCGCCTGGGAACGGAGTTGCCCGCCCGCGCCTTTATGCGCGTTCATAAATCGCATATGCTTAATTTAGCGCGCGTGGAGCGCCTGGAATATTCCATGGGCGGGGCCTACATCGCCTTTATGAACGACGAAGGGGAAACCGAAGTTCCGGTGGGGCGGACCTACGCGGCCGCTCTGAAGCAAGCCCTGGGGCTTTCATGAAGAGCAAGTCCGGGGCAGTCCCGTTCAGTCCCGGTCCCGCTGCTGTTCGGCCTGACGACGGCGCGATTGGCGCGTGGTGAGTTTCATTTTGCGAATATCCAGGCTGTCTCCGTCGCGCACGGCCGCTACCTCGGAAAAGATGGGTTTGGCCTCCGCGGCGAAGTCCGCGAAATCACCGTAGCGCTGGGAAAAGTGAGTCAGGACCAGAAAACCCGCGTCGGCCCGCTTGGCCAGAGTAGCCGCGTCGGCCGCGGTCATGTGACCGTGATCGGTGGCCTCGTGCTGGTGTTCGTTCATGTAGGTGGATTCGGCCACGAGCACGTCCACGCCCCGGGATAGTTCCACCGCGGAATCGCACAGGCGGGTGTCCATGATGAAAGCCAGCGCCTTGCCTTTCTTGATGGTGCTGACGTCCTCCAGGGAAATGGTCTTGCCTTCCCATTCCACGGAGCCTTCCTTTTTGAGGCGACCCACGGCGGGACCCATGATGCCCAGGGCCTGGATTTTTTCCTTGTCCATGGTGACGCCGTCACGCTCCGCGAAGCGATACCCCCGGGAGTCCACCGTATGTTCCAGACGCCGCGAATGAATGGTAATTTCGTCGTCGGCATAGATCTCGCCGTCCTCGGAAATGGGCATGGGTTTGATGGTCGCCGTGTTATAATAGATGGAGGCGTTGCGCAGGTTGTCGAAATACTTGCGACCGGACGCGGGGAAGTAAACTTCCACGGGATGTTCCACCCGGTCCAGGGAGATACGCTGGAGAATGCCCGGCAGTCCCAGGCAATGGTCGCCGTGGAAATGAGTAATGAAGATCTTCGTAATCTCGCGGGCCGAAACCCCGGAGAAAATCATTTGTCTTTGCGTACCTTCGCCCGGGTCAAACAGGAAACCCTGATTGTCCCACTTCAGGAAATAGCCGTTATGATTTCGCCGGCGGGTGGGAACCTGGCTGGCGGTTCCCAGGGCGTAAAACTTCCTCTCGGACATGCATGCATGCCGCGGGGCCGGGCCTCGGGGGTCAATTCTTATTGAGGCGATTCAGGGGCTCAGTTGTTCGCGGCCTTAAACACGGCGCCGGCTCCCGTGCCGTTGCCGGCGACCAGGTGCAGATAATTTATGCCGTTGAAGTTGATGGTGCTGGAGGAGAAGATACGACGGAAGCGCGCGGCATCGCCCAGGCCGAAGGAACTCGCCGGAGTAAAGTCGGCCTGTGTGGGAACGGTGCCCGAGGCGACGGTGGCCAGGTTGATGCTCCACAAATTGACGCCGTAAGTCTCGTTGTCGAAACCGATGTAGAGAAAATTTCCGCTCACCTCCAGGAGGGTGATGTGCGTGTTCTCGGTATCGCACTGGTTGACGGCCGCCGTACAGGCCGCGTTTTCGCTCATGTCCGTACGATTGGTTCCCATGGTGCCGGCCACCAGGCGCCAGTCGGCCGCGCCGGAGGGGGACGCCGTGCTTCCCGCGGGCAGCATCCATAGCTGGGGTATCTCGGCTCCCGCCGTACAGGTCTGGCGATTGTTCGCGACGAAATCGCCATTGCTCACCGAACGCACCGTCACGTTGGAGCAGGCATTGCGAATCAAATACAAATCGCCATTGGGCGCCGTGCGCATGGCGGGGACGGCTAGAATTGCGGGCGTCAGGGTGTTGGCGGGCACGAGCGCATCCCAATCGCCTCCGTTTACCGCGTCCTCAGGCAGGGGTATGCTCATGTACGACAGCCATGCGCTACGCGTAGGCGTCACGTCCTCCCAGACGGCGTTGCACGCCCCGGCGGAAGCGCATGCGTCCGGCGTACTGTTCGTGGTGGAATCGCCCAGCACCGAACGTAGAATGCCGCCGTCCCGCGTAGAGCCGGCGCTGGAGGGAAGGGAGGCGCCGTTGGTCGAACCGCCGGAAGCCAGGTAGAGCTGGGAAGGATTCGAGCCCGAGCCGTCGTTGTCGTATTCCCACATGGTATCAATACCCAGCAGTCCAATACTGCCGTTATCGTTGGTACCGTCCGCGCTGATATGATTGAGACGTCTTCCCTCCAACTGGGTTATCAGCCCGTAGGCATTCCCGTTATCGCAGCCGCCCGGTTTGACGCACATGCGACTGAATTTTACGGCGCCCCCGCCGTCGTCGGCGATGGAGACGTACAATTGATCCTTGAAGGCCCGCATGGACGTAACGCGATACGCGCTCCCTCCCGACTCAAGTCCATTGACTTCGCTGTAAGTACGCGTGGCGCCCGTCTGGTCCGTACGCCAGATGGATTCGAAATTGCCGCCGTTTTCGATAAACGGGCCCACGTAGTTTCGCTCCGTGCCGCCGGCGGTCGTACAATCCGAGCCGGTGAGCGCGGGGGAGTCGGCGCCTTCGCAGACCGAATAAAAAATGCCGGCCCCGAGCAATCCGGTCCCGGATGTATTGGACAGACCCACGAAGGGAGTAAGGGGCACGGAGGCGCTTCCATCCCCGTCCAGGGTTATCGTCGTGGCTCCATTGTTGGCGGGATTGATGCGCAGGATGGAGCTCCCGGCGGTATTGGTTCCGAGATATACCTGGCCGGCGTATACGAACAAGTACGGGGCGGGAGTCATATCACCGAAAGGATCGTCCAGCAGCGCATCGGAGAAGGTTCCCGCGGTAGTGGAAGTGGGATTCGCGTCGTCCGTGTCGCCCGTCGTTCCCGAATCGTTGGGATTGTTACTGCTCAGCCCCGCCGCCGCCGAACAATCGATCAGACCAAATACGCATAAGCCCAGGTCCGAACCGGCCGCGGGGGTTCTCAGGCATCCGACCGTTCCGCCCAGGAACGCGAGCATGGAGAATAGTATTATGGAAGCGCGACAATACATGTGGTGCTTTTTCCATAGTAATGTACCGGCCTGCTTTGTCCTACCCTGAAACTATAAATAACATTATTTTAACAATCTTGCAGGCACCTGGAAAATGACGAGCCCGAGTC
>CAZGYS010000046.1:4866-13699 GCA_964530305.1 uncultured Leptospiraceae bacterium | reverse complement strand
TTCCCAAAGTGTCAGGCTCAGCTTCTACTAATTGAGTCAAAAAAGTGATTTCCTTCGGCCGGGGGTTGGAGATAATCGAATCCAATGACCAGCATATTCGCCGCCTTGCTTTATCGCCCGGATGCCTTTTCCGCTTCGCTCGTCACGGAGCATTTATCCGCGGGACGGGATCCCCTGCCGGGTGAGAGGTGCGTCGATGTCGCCGTCACCGACGACGTTCGAGCGGTGCTCTATGATCCCGGTCTGGTTTCATCTCCCATGGTGGCATTTTCCGTTTCGGCGGATCAGTTTCTGGCCAATGATATTTTGACGGCCGTGGCCGCGCGGGCCCGGGCGGCCTCCGGCGATTTTACTTTTTTCAGCCGTCTGTATTCCCGGGAAGCCGGCTTCGACGTCGTGGAGAAATACGCTCGGGACGAATTCCAGGGGCGCCTCATCGTCGAGGGCCTGGGAGAAAGCATTACCTTGAAAGGCGGCGCGCGAGAGTATTCCTCCGGCAATGCCGCGGACGGCGATTATTCTCCCGGCGCCTTTCTGGAGCGAGAACTGGGCGTGGACGACGCCGCTTTCCTGGCGGCTCTGCAAAAAGCGGATCAAGGCACCATGCTCTGGCCGGCGGAGCTTCGAACCGCCGGTGAACCCTGGGACAGCAATAGCGGTGAAGCCCAGGTGCCTCTGCCTCCCTTCTGGAAGGACCTTTCAACGGACTTTCTCAATCTATAATCCGTCACGCCCACCCACGAAAAATAAAAGCGAAATCCCCGCGTAGCTCGTCCAAGGCACAACAAGGAAAGGTCGTGTTGTATATGGATGATTCAATCGCCTCTGAAGTCAGCAAGCCCGCGCCCCGTTCGTCTCGGTCCCGGGGAGCTCTCATGACGGGCTTACTCTGCGCTCCCGTGGGTCTGGCCGCGGGGTGGTTCGCTACCCTGGATCTGCTGGGTTCGGACTGGAGCTGGTTTCCCGCCTCCGCCGGTCTGGCGTCTTTGCTTGCGTCGAGTTTGCTCTGGTATTTTTTCCCGGGGCGTAAGCCGGGGTCCGTCTCCCGTGTCGGTCTTATGCTGACCATGGCAAGCGGCGCGGTCCTGGCCCACTACCTGGCCTGGTACATTCAGATCACGGGTTTCTATATTTGTTGGACGGGCTTCAATGGTTGCGCCGGGGCTCTCGGCATGGACATCATCAATCCGTTCGGCGCGCTGGTGGCGGCTCTGGGTTTTACCATGATGAGCCTGCTCTACGCGGGTTGGTTGACTATCCCGCTCTTCGCTACGCTGGGATATTTCGTGGCGCGAAAAACGGCGCTTATTTGAGGTAGATCATCATGAGCAATTTCCGCGGAAAAAAGCGACTTTCCTTCTTTGTCCTACTATTATTGATGGCGAGCCTCACGGCGACTGCCTGTTCGCGGCCGGCCATTCGAGAGGCCCGGGCCAAGGATCACGATTTCTACCTCAAGGACCTGTCGAAAATCAAATCAGTCTTTCGCCTGGAGGTCTGGTCCCATACCCGCAAGATTCGCCTCTGGGAACTGGGTTTGCGGGATCGCAATCAACCCTTGCACGAGGGCGAAATTCGCTACGGTCGTACGCCTGAAGTCATGGAGCGCGTCTTTCCCGCCGGTGAAACCAAACCCGCGGCAATCCTGAAGGGCGAAACCATCGTGGTGCGCATTCATTTCCACGACGACCGATTCCTGGCTCCCGGCAACGGTATGGGTTCCATGGCCTTTCGCGTGGAGGCCGACGGGCGCTGGATGATTACGAGTTTGCCGTCGCGCTCCGGCAAGCCCATCTGGGATTCGGTTTCCCAGCGCGAGAAATTCACGGCAAGCATCAAGAGCGAATTGTCCGGCCCCGGGCGCGCTTTGTTTCTACAACCCGCGAAGGGCGCGAGCGAGCGGGCGCGCACCATCGCCCTGCTGAAACAGTACTCGGGGGAGCCCGATCTTCGCCGGGCCTACATCTGGTTGCGTCGCCGGGAGAGTCTCAATCTTACCGCGTCGAAGCTGACGGACATTTCAGTCCTGGCCGATTTGAAAAACCTGCGCAAGCTCTATTTGAATCGCAACAATATCAAGGACGTTTCGCCCCTGAGCGGATTGACCAATCTGGAAGTGTTGAGTCTGGGCGGAAATCCCGTCGTGAATGCATCGTCCCTGGCCGGGCTTCGTAACTTGACTTTGCTGGACCTGAACGGAACGGGTATCCGTGATTTGAACTTCACGCGGGGCATGCCCAGGCTGGCCACCCTGGAAGCCGCGGGTAATTGCATTACCGACGCGGGGCCCCTGGCGAATCGTTCGCCGATGCTTTCGGTGAACCTGGGCGGAAATCGCATCACGGACGTGTCGCCCCTGGTGGAAATGTATCGTGGGATGAAAGATCCCGGTGGGCCCGGTTATCTGCTGGTCCTGACCGGCAATCCCTTGAAAAACGCCCAACTGCTGGGCAAGCCCTGGATGAAAAAGATCGGCGTGCTGTATCCCGCGGAAGATTCGGGAGTCCCCGAAACCCCCGCGGCCAAATGCGATTCGTAAACGCGTTTTGAGCAGCGTTCGGTTAGAAGCGTTCGTTGCCCGTGGGCTCGACGCGCTTGATGTTGTTTTTCTTCAGACGAAATTTTGAGATATCGTCGTAGACCAGCTTGCGGACGCGATTGATGCCGCCCAGCGGGCGATGGTCCGGCAGCGAATGCCAGGGGTTCAGCGTGATGTTTTCGCAGAACTCGTTCTGAGCTTTCGTATCAAAGGTCTGTTTGGGAATCTTAATCGTGCCGACGATTTGAAACGGCGAATCCTTTTCGCTCCATTCCACCGCGGGATCCTCGACGGGCATTTTTTTGGCGTCGGTCTGGGGCTGCACCATGAAGTGAAAGCAGGCGGCCTTCTCGTTCAAGTGCTTCACCATGGTTTCGCGCAGGTAGTGATGGGAGGGATTCTCCGGCATTTTCAGGTTCAGGTCCGTGCAGGGTTTCGCCGAGTACTTAACGGCGGTATTGCCCAGCTTGAAGGGTACCGTGCTCCAGTAACGAATGCCCAGCATGCTGGGAATCTTCTTAGCGCGAATATCCATGACGATTTTCAGCATGGTCAGGCGCCAGTTCCAGGGCATGCCCTCGAAAAAGTAGCTCATGGGTTTACCGGCCAGCGCCGCGCGAAAGAGCGCCAGGTATTCGGCCGGATCTCCGCCGGGCAGGGTCGGATTGGTAATCAACAAAAAGTCCTGCGTGAATTTTTCATCGTCCTGGATTTTCTTGCCGGGGACGCCCATGAGTTTAATGCCCATGCCGCGAATGCCGCCCACCTTGTCCGGATCCGGTTTCGTCGTGCCGTTTGAGAAGCGAACCCACACCGGGTAGGATTTCGGCGTGGCGAAAACCCCGTGTTTCAAGTTTGCCGGCAGATCCGACTTAACTTCAAAAGTTCCCCGCACGCAACCATGGGCGTAGGGATGGGCATCGCGCAGCATTCGCTTGCCGTCGGGATAGAGTTTCTTGATGGAGTCCAGAACCAGCTCCGAGGTCTCGCGGGCGGTTTTGTCCTCGTTGGGGAATTTAAATTCCTGTCCGAGTTTTGCCCCGTCGGGTACTTTCACGAAAGGCCCCCGGCCGACAATTAGTATGAAAACAATAAGACCTACGAGTACGGCCAACGCGATGCCGATTTTCTTCATCATAAGGTTTCTCCTCCTGTGTATGGTGGTTGTATAGTGATCGCTATGCGGGCGCCAGGAAGGCGCGGGCGACAATGAAGCCGGGCCCTGATTCCGGCATTCACTTTTTTAATTTTTCGGCGGCCGAAACAGCAGGCAATGGCTATAATTGAAGCATGCATGTGAATGCACGTTTGAGGCAGGGAGAAGAGCTACTGGAGGAACTGGGCTGTGTCCTGGATCCCGAGGCCTTCAAGGTCCTGGCCGAGCCCATGCGCATCGAAATCTTGAAATTTCTACTCATGCGCGGTCGGTCGGACATCGCTACCATCGCCGAGGCCTTTCCCCTCGACAGGTCCGTGATCAGTCGGCACCTGGGGAAAATGGAGGAACATGATTTCCTGGTGGGAGAAAAGGTGGGGCGCAATCGCTTCTATCGCGTGGACCTGGATTGCTTTATCGAGTCCTTTGAAAAATCCGCGGCTATTTTCAGGCGGATTCGGGAGCGCCTACAAACTCGCGAAAGCTGAATCCAGGCCGTAAACGAATGGCGTGTTTTTTTGCCCTAGAGTATGCATTTGTGTGCATGAGTGCATTTTTTTGTGATGGAGGAATATATGAAGAAAGTTTTAGTAATTAACGGACATCCCCGGGAGGGCAGCCTCAACGATGCCCTGGAAGAAGCCTATGTAAAGGGCGTGCGCGGAGCCGGCGGCGAAGCGCGGGTGTTGCGCATTCGCGATCTGGATTTCGACGTGAGTTTCGCCGGTTACCAACCCGGACATGGTGAACTGGAGCCGGACCTGAAGGCAGCGCAAGCTTCCATTGCCTGGAGCGAGCATCTGGTTTTCCTTTTGCCCGTCTGGTGGGGGAATTGGCCCGCGTTGCTCAAGGGATTTCTCGACCGGGTGCTTTTGCCGGGCTATGCGTTTCGCGCGAAGAGTCGTTACAATTATGAGAAATTGCTCAAGGGACGATCGGCTCGGATAATAACGACCATGGATTCGCCCAATTGGTACTATCGCGTCATCGGCAATCCCGCTCAGAGAGCTCTCAAGCACCACACCCTGGCGTTCTGCGGCATCGCGCCCACGCGAACGACGAGCCTGGATGAAGTTAAATACGCATCGCCTTCGCGGCGCAAAGCATGGTTGGCGAAGGTCGAAAAACTCGGCGCGCGCATGAAGTGAAGGGGCAATTGAACCACGAAGAACACGAAGCAAAAAGAAATATTTTAGCCTTGTGCTCCCCGTGTCCTTTGTGACCCCCGTGGTTTTCTCCTTGACGAGTCGCGTCCGGCGGGCGCGATTTTCTCGTGGGCGTTCGAGATTTGATCCGCGGCTGGTTGCTTACGCGCTTACCGGGCGATTCGTCCCAGCGCGTGGATGAGCGCATCGCCTTGATCGAGCAGGGCGCTCCCGCCGCTAAATTTTTCACAAGCTTCAGCGCGGTTCCCCGGGACACCGGAAAGGCCGACCTGGAGCTGACCGATGAAGAGCTGATTAAAGCCGAGGAACTGGCGCCCGGCTGGAAACCCGTGCGCTGGACCCTGGACCAGGCGGCGCGAACCCTCATTGTGCTGGCCTTGCCCCGTGAGAATCTGGACGCTTTCGCGTCGACCCTGAACACGCTCTGGGACGCCGCGGACATGGGCGAACAAATCGCCCTCTACGCCATGCTCCCCCTGCTTCCGGATCCGGGGCGATTCGAAAGTCGCGCGGCCGAGGGACTGCGCACGAACATCGCGCCGGTCTTCGAAGCGGTGGCCCATTACAGCCCGTTTCCCCGGAAATTTTTCGGCGAAGAGCGCTGGAATCAGATGATTCTTAAGGCCCTGTTCATCGAGTCATCCCTGGAGCCGGTGCACGGCCTGGACGAAAGAAACAATCCGCGCCTGGCCGAGATGCTCGTGGACTACGCCAATGAACGCATCGCCGCGGGGCGCTCCGTGTCCGAGGAGCTCTTGCGCTTGCTGGAGGCCTATCCCGACGCGCGGAAGCGCATGCGCTCCACGTAAAAACGCTTTTCTCCCCGCGCGGTCTTTCCCATATTGATTCGGCAGGTGAAACCCATGTACATCGACCCCCATATTCACATGAGCGCGCGCACGACGGACGATTACGAGGCCATGGCCGCGGCCGGTATCGTCGCCGTGATTGAGCCGGCCTTCTGGCTGGGACAACCGCGCACGAAGATCGGTTCCTTTCAGGACTATTTTTCCAGTCTCGTGGGCTGGGAGCGCTTTCGCGCGGGGCAATTCGGAATTCGCCACTACTGCACCATTGGTCTGAACTCCAAGGAAGCCAATAATGAACCCCTGGCCGAACAGGTCATGGAACTCTTGCCCCTCTACGCGGCCAAGGAGGGCGTCGTCGCCATCGGCGAAATCGGCTATGACGAAATCACGCCCGCCGAGGACAAATTCTTTCGCCTGCAACTCGAGCTGGCCAAAGAGCTGGACATGCTGGTCATGATTCACACGCCCCATCGAGATAAAAAGAACGGAACCAGTCGCAGCATGGACGTGTGCGATGAGCTGGGTCTGGATCCCGCCCGCGTCGTAATTGATCATAATAATGAGGAGACCGTCCGGGAAACCCTGGAGCGAGGTTACTGGGCCGCGTTCACGATTTATCCCAAAACGAAAATGGGCAATGAACGCATGGTGGAAGTCGTTCGTCAGTACGGCAGCGAAAGAATCATCGTGGATTCCAGCGCGGACTGGGGCAAGAGCGATCCGCTGGCCGTACCAAAAACGGCGAGCCTCATGCTGGAGCGCGGCATTGCGCCGGAGGACGTAAAGGCGGTTTGCTATGGGAACGCGCTGGCGGCCTACGGTCAGACGGGCGTCATGCGCGAAGAAGACTGGCTCAATCCGCCGCCCGTGGATCAACGCGCGCTCTTCAGCGATAACTCCGTTCTACGAGGACAGGAGCCCCGCGTGGATGCCGACCAGGGTGTCGTGATTGAATAAGCTCCGGGCCCTGCTGCAATTAATGCGGCCGGCCAATGTTATCACGGCCCACGCCGATATCCTGGCGGGGGCGGCGCTGGCGCTGGGAGTCGAAGTGCTCAACACGCTTCCCCGAGGTTTCGCGGAGGAGGGGCTGCCGCGCTTGCTCTGGTTGTTGCTGGCCACCACCGGTTTGTACGGCGGCGGCATCACCCTCAATGACTTCTTCGACGCAAGGCTCGATGCCCGGGAAAGACCGGAGCGACCCATTCCGTCCGGACGTATTTCGCGCGCCGGCGCCGGGACCTGGGGCTTCGGCTGGCTGGGCATCGGCATCGCGGCGGCCTTCGCGGCGTCGCCGGCTTCCGGATTCATTGCCTGTACCACGGCCTGCCTGGTGATCCTCTACAACGCGGCGAGCAAGCACCATGCGTTTTTCGGGCCGTTGAATATGGGTCTGTGTCGCGCGGGTAATTTGATTCTGGGTATCTCCCTGGTTCCGGATCAGGTCGAGAACTTCGCCTGGGTGGGCCTGGTGCCGGTGATCTACATCGGGATCATAACCTTCGTCAGTCGCAGCGAAGTTACCGGCGGCGAAAGTCGGGATACGACCATCGCCGCGGTTCTCATGGGACTGTTCACCGGCGGCCTGGCGATACTCGCGTTCTTCATTTCACTGCGTGAACCCGTCACGCTCCTGTTGCTGGTGCCTTTTCTGGTTTTATTCGGATGGCGCGTCATACCGCCCTTTATTCGCGCCGCCCAATCGCCCGCTCCCGAACGTATCGGCGCGGCCGTGAAAGCCGGGGTGCTGTCCCTGATTATTCTCAACAGCGTGTTGGCCGCCGCGGGCATGGGGTTTTTGGCCGGTCTGCTGGTGCTCCTGCTGTGGCCCGTTTCCCTGGGGCTGGCGCGGATTTTCGCCGTAACCTGACCATTCCGAACTCGCGTCGCGGGCTTTGCGAACGCCCGTGAATTGGTTTACTTCGAGTGCATGGGATGGGAGGGTGCCCCCATGTCCTCGTCGGCGGTGGATACGAACTTGCGCGCGCGCTTTCAAGTCGAATACGAATACTCCATTCATTTTACTCGCGCGCTGTTTGACGTGACCAATCCACTCCTGGCTCGTATAGCCGGAGAGATGAAGATTCTGATTGTTCTGGATCAAGGCGTGTCCGCCGCTCACCCGGCACTCGAAGAACGTATTTCGACCTACGCGAAGCACCACGGACTGGACGCCCGGGGAGAGGTCCTGCCGGTGCCCGGCGGCGAGCAATGTAAGAACGATCCGGCGCTGCTTCAAACCATCCTGGAACGGATTCACGACGAGGGCCTGGATCGCCATTCGGCCGTGCTGGCGGTCGGGGGCGGGGCCCTGCTGGATCTCGCGGGTTTCGCCGCGGCTACCGCTCATCGCGGAGTGCGATTGATTCGCGTGCCCACCACGGTTCTCGCTCAGAACGATTCCGGCGTCGGGGTCAAGAACGGCGTGAACGCCTTCGACAAGAAAAATTTTCTGGGAACTTTCGCGCCGCCCTTCGCGGTTCTCAATGACGCCGATTTCCTGACGACCCTGGATGCGCGTGATTGGCGGGCGGGCATGGCCGAAGCCGTAAAGGTTTCGCTGCTGAAAGACGCCGTATTCTTCGAGTGGATTGAAAACAACGCCGCTCTTCTGGCCGACCGTAATATGGAAGCCATGGAGTACTTGATTCGCCGGTGCGCGGAGCTGCATCTAAATCATATCACGAAAGGCGGGGATTCCTTCGAGACCGGTTCTTCGCGCCCGCTGGACTTCGGTCACTGGGCGGCTCATAAACTCGAACAGCTTACGAACTATGCATTACGGCACGGGGAAGCGGTGGCCATGGGCATGGCCCTGGATGTTTCCTATGCCGCCCAAATGGACATGCTTCCGGAAGTTCTTCGCGCGCTGGGTTTTCGCTTGTTTCACGGCAAAATGGAAAGCTCTCCGGGGGACGCCTCTTCGCCGCGCGCGCTCTTCGCGGGTTTGGAGGAATTTCGCGAGCACCTGGGCGGCCGGCTTACGGTCACCTTGCTTACGGACGTGGGTCGCCCCCTGGACGTGCATGAAATCGACCTGAACGTTTATCGCCGCGTAGTAGACGAATTGAAGCGGGAGTTCGGCGGCAACGAATAAGCACCATGCGCGTCCCGGATACGGATTTCGAACTGACTTATTGCCTGAACGTACACCCGGGCGAAG
>CAZGYS010000046.1:0-4842 GCA_964530305.1 uncultured Leptospiraceae bacterium | reverse complement strand
CCGGGAGCACGTGCTTCCCCTCAAGGAGCGGCTTCTGCCCCGGGGACGATTCGGCCTGGGCCTGCGTCTGGCCAATCGCGCTTCCCACGAGCTGCTGGATGGGGATGCCCTGGCTGCTTTTCGTGAGTTTCTGGAAGGGCACGACCTCTACGCGTTGACGGTGAACGGTTTTCCCTATGGCGATTTTCACGCCGGCGCGGTAAAACAGGCCGTCTACGAACCGGACTGGACCAGGGATGAGCGCGCGGAATACAGTTTTCGCCTGGCGGAAATTCTGGCCGGCCTGCTGCCCGAGGAGGGGCGTGGAAGTATCTCAACCTGTCCGCTGGCCTATGCCGCGCGCGAATACAATACGGCGGCCCGAGAACGCCTTATGGATGAATGCGCGAAACGCCTGGATTCGCTGGCGCGGCGACTGCGGCGATTGCATGAAAGCACCGGTCGCTTCATCACGATTGATCTTGAGCCGGAGCCGGACGGTTTGATGGAAGACAGCGACGGTGCGGCGGCCTTTTTCGAAAGGCTTACGAGCGACGCCGCGCGCGAACACATCGGACTGTGCTTTGATACGTGCCACTTCGCGGTCGTGGGCGAAGACCCGGAAAAGGCGTTTGACGCGTTGCGGAAAGCGAATATTTCCATCGGTAAGATTCAATTGAGCTCGGCGCCCGCGGTTCGTGTGGGCTCGCCGGAAAGCCGCGCCGATGGTCGTGACGACGGCCGAAGCGACGACCATATCGAACCGAGCACGGCCGCGGAGGCTCTCGCGCCCTTCGCCGAATCGGTTTATCTGCATCAGACCGTGGGGCGGGGCGAGGACGGTCGCGTGTTGCGTTTCCGGGACCTGGCGGAGGCCTTGCCCGCCATCGGTCGCGAAGCGAATATGGAATGGCGGACGCATTTTCACGTGCCGGTCTTTCTGAAGGAACATGGAGTCCTGACTTCCACCCGGGACGAAATGTCGGCCGCTCTGCGAATCGCACGAGAAACAAAGGCCACGCGCGTTCTGGAAATCGAAACCTATACCTGGGATGTGCTACCCCCGGAGCTCAAGGGCGATTTGACCATGTCACTGGCGCGCGAATACGAATTCATACTGCGGGCCCTGGGCTCGCCGGAGGCGAAAGAAACATGAAACCATTGCTGGTCGTAAACGTGGTGGGGCTTTCGCCCGGTCTGCTGGGGGAAAACACGCCTTTTCTGAATGATTTCGCGAAGCGCGGCAAGATGTTGCCCGTGCGTCCCGAAGTGCCGGCGGTAACCTGTACGGCCCAGTCCACCTACCTCACGGGCTTACGACCTTCCGAACACGGGATCGTGGGCAATGGCTGGTACTTTCGCGATCTGGCGGAGGTTAAGTTCTGGCGCCAGCCCAATATTCTCGTGCAAGGAGAGAAGGTCTGGGAAACGGCGCGCAAGCACAGGCCCGGCCTTCGCGCCGCGAATTATTTCTGGTGGTACAATATGTATTCGTCGGTGGACGTGAGCGCCACTCCCAGGCCCATGTATCCGGCCGACGGTCGTAAGTTGCCCGATATCTATACCCATCCGCCCGAGCTGCGCGGCGAACTCGAGGCCCAACTGGGCGATTTTCCGCTCTTCAAGTTCTGGGGGCCGCGGACTGATATTTCGTCCAGCCATTGGATTGCTCGGGCGGCCATGGCGCGCGCGGAGCAGGACCGGGCGGACTTAACCCTGGTCTATTTGCCCCATCTGGATTACAATCTACAGCGTCGTTCCCACGATGATCCGGTCATCGCCTCCGACCTGCGCGAGATCGACGACGTGTGTCGGGATTTAATTACGAATTATCAGGAGCGGGGCGCGGAAGTCGTCGTGCTTTCCGAATACGGCATTACGCCCGTTTCGCGGCCCGTACATTTGAATCGAGCTTTTCGGGAAGCCGGTTTGCTGGCCGTGCGCGATGAACTCGGTCTGGAAGTCTTCGACCCGGGTGCGTCGCGGGCGTTCGCGGTCGCGGATCATCAACTGGCCCATGTCTACGTTCGGGACCCGGGCGATCTGAAACGAGTCCGGGAAATCCTGGAAAAGACGGCGGGCGTGGAGCGCGTGTTCGACGATGTCGGTAAAAAAGAAGCCGGCCTGAACCATGAGCGCTCGGGGGAACTGGTCGTGGTCGCCGAGCGCGATGCCTGGTTTACATATTACTACTGGTTGGACGACGCGCGCGCGCCGGATTTCGCGCGGACGGTGGACATTCATCGCAAGCCCGGGTATGACCCGGTGGAGCTATTCATCGATCCGAAACTCAGTTTTCCCATCTTGAAGGCGGCCTGGATTCTGGCCAAAAAGAAGCTGGGCTTTCGCTATCTCATGGACGTGATTCCCCTGGACGCGGAGCTGGTGCGCGGCTCTCACGGACGGCTACCGGATGCGCCCGAGGAAGGTCCGCTCTTCATTGCCGGGCGTGAAGACATGGTTACGGGAAACGAAATCGCCGCGACGAGCGTCCGCGATATTCTATTGCGCTACCTGCTGGACGGTTGACATTTACTTGCGGCTTTCGCGAGCAAATCGTATACAGGTCTAACTAACGGGAGCAATTAAATGAGATGTAAACAGGCCCTTACCATGATGTCCGGGGGAGATCCCCTGATGGATTTTCTGCCCATCCTCGTATTCGCGCTGGGTTTCTTGATCGTGCGCATGACGAGCCGCGTCCTGGCGGCTCGTCGCGAATCGGTCGTTAACACCGGTTCCTGAACGCCACTATCTGAACGGTCCGGCGCGATTTTGCCATCGTCACGGCCAGTTGCCGGGCACGTCGTCGGCGGAGGGCTCCGTCGAGGCGCCGCCGGTCTTCGCGTGGCGTTTTTCCGAAGACGCGTCATAGACGATTCTTCGCGCGCGATTGATGCCGCCCAGGGGCGCGTGTACCTTCAAGGCATGCCAGGGAGAAAAGCTCAGGTGCTCGGCGAATTCATTGAGTTCGTCCGTATCGAAATCCTGCGGCGCGATCACGAACTCGGCCAGCTTGATGAAAGGCGTGTTCCAGACCTTACTGGGATTCTCCACGGGTTCGGTCTCGGCGCTGGTCTGAACATGCACGCCGAATTCAAAACGCGCTTCCTTGCCGCGCTTGTTTAAAAAGTCGTTCATCTCTTCGCGCAGAAAGTTCTCACCTTCGAACTTCGTTTCCGGACCGGTGCCGTTGGCCGCC
The DNA here is from genome assembly GCA_964530305.1 of uncultured Leptospiraceae bacterium. Lineage (GTDB taxonomy): Bacteria > Spirochaetota > Leptospiria > Leptospirales > Leptonemataceae > CAZGYS01. The sequence continues at coordinate 1,661 of CAZGYS010000046.1, read as the reverse complement.
GCGGGCCGCGCTTCGTATTTTACGACCGCGTCTCCCAGGCGGTAAGGCGTCTGGCCGTGGTAGCTGATATAGAGCAGACCGGGAGGCGGCGGCGCGATGAAGCGTTCCAGGGTCTTTGCCGCTTCCGGATAGGTTTGCATCCATTCCACGGGCGGTCCGCCTTTCGCCTTTAGTTGCGCCTGCATGAACTCCAGCAGGGTCTTCACGTCGGGGGAAAAGAAAACGTCGCAGTCGGCCAGGATGAAGTCCTGAGAGGCATGGTTGCCCTGGATCTTTTCGCCGGAAACGCCCAGTAATTTCAGGGCCATGCCGTGAGCGTCTTTTTCCTGATCGTTCATGCCGCCGCCGTTGGAGAAACGAATCAGTCCCTTGTATTCGCCGACCTGGGCAAATATACCGGCCTTGAGCGGCTCGGGAATGTCCGCCATGACTTCAAAACGAATCTTTACCAATCCGTGTGACTTGGGATGCTGGCCGCGCTTGCTGACGTCCCGCTTCATGAAGAGCATCTGCATCTTCTTGAGTTTTTCGATCACCTCGGTTTCATCCGCCGGAGGCGCTTCGCTTTGTTCGCTGTATTTTACATAGTCCATGGGCCGAAGCATGGATGGCGCCATGGGTTTGTCAAGCGGTCGCGGTGACTTGACGCGCCTGTCGTACGACCGTATACTGGGAGAGTCCGTCCATGAATCTGGTTCTTCACATTCTCGGGATTTCCCAGGCACTATTCCTGGCCGCCTATTACTGGCACAAGAGGCGCGTAGCCGGCAATCGCCATCACGCCTTGTTGTTGATCGTCGCGGCCTGGTGCATCACTTCCGGTTATTTGTACGGCAGCGGCGCCATTCTGGATTTCCCTCACATGGCCCGGGTCGGGTACACTCCGGCGGCATTGCTGGGGCCCTTGCTTTTTATTTCGGTGCGTTCCCGGATTACCGGTCGGGATGCCGGTCGTCTGGAGGATTTGCTTTTCCTGATCGTGCCCCTGGGAATCGTCGCCTACCTGACGCCGTTCTACGCGTCCTCGGCCGAATATAAACTCCAGTATCTTAAGGAAGATCTCAAGCAAATTCATTTCGACTGCGTCGTCATCATGCATTTGAGCATGCTCAACAATTGCTTCGCGGTTATGGCCGCCGCGATTTTGCTCAAGAAACGCGGCGAAAATTTGATCTCCAAGGATCATAAGGCGGCTCGGACTTTATTGCAGGGAAATTTGTTGTACTTTCTGCTTCTCGTCGCCTTGATTCCCATCTCGGCGATTGCCTCGTATATTGATGCGCGTTTGTTGTACTCGAACCTCACCAGTATCGTCCTGTGCGTGCTGATTCTGATTCGGGCGTACGCCGTGATTTATTTGTCGCGGGACGGGGAAGCGGCGGACGTCGTCTATCCGCCGGCGGCGCGCTATAGTCGCGATCGCCTGCCGGAGGATTTGATTCGGCGGGAAGGCGAACGCATGCGCGCCTATCTGGAGAAGGAAAAACCTTATCTGGAACCCGAGTTTCAGTCCCAGGACCTCTCCGAACATCTTGGTCTTTCGCCCAGTCGCGCTTCCCAGGTGTTGAATCGCCATTTCGGCAGAACCTTTCATCAACTGGTTCAGGAAAAACGAGTGGAACACGCGCGCCGACTCATGGCTACACTTCCGGCCGAATATA
>CAZGYS010000045.1:0-19140 GCA_964530305.1 uncultured Leptospiraceae bacterium | reverse complement strand
CGGCGAGCCTGGCCAGCCATTGGGCGGCGGAGGAGTTGCATGAGGCGATTCCCCGCGGCGATTTGCTCCAGGCCGTCCGACGCTTGCTTTTGGCCGGCATGAAACGAAACGCATGCGTGGAACCGCGCATCGCCGCGGCGGTTGCCGTGATCGAAGGCGATATAGCCGGCGCGTCCGTGACCGCCTTGAGCGAACACCTGAATCTGAGTCGCCAGCATCTCAAGCGGCTGTTTGATAAACACACGGGTCTGGGACCGGCCAAATTCATCCGGGTCGTACGCTTGCAATCCTTGCTTTCCGCGCTGTCGCGCTTACCCGGAGAGGCGGAACCGGATTGGGCCGATCTGGCGCCCGGTTTCGGCTGGTATGATCAGGCCCACCTGATCAACGACTTTCGGGAACTGACCGGTTCGACGCCCGGGTTCCATTTTTCCAATACACGATCCCCGTCTTCGGCTATTATCGAAGCATGAAAAGACTGACTCCGAATCTAATGGTGGAGGACGTGAACGCCTCCCTGGAATACTACATTCAAAAGCTCGGTTTCGAGTTCGCCATGGGCGTCGCCGAAAACCCCGAGGATGCGGTGCCCGCGTATCGCCCCGAACAAGTTTTGATCTGGGGCATGGTGCGCCGGGGCGATGCCGAGATCATGTTCCAGCGCCGGGACAGCCTCAGCGAAGACGTGCCCGAACTTGCCGGCGCCAACATCGGCGCCTCGGCCAGTTTGTACATGGAAACCGACGCCCTGGATGAACTCCATGAATCGGCGCAAGCCGGCCTGGAAATCGTCAAGGACCTGAACACCACCTTCTACGGTATGCGGGAATTCTATATTCGCGACTTGAACGGCTACATCCTGGCTTTCGCGCAACCAATAACCCCGGCCTGAACAAAGAAATAAGACGTGAACTAAACAAAAAGCCGGCGGCGTCACAATCCCGTCGCCACGCAGCGCGCATAAACGCCGGTGCCCTTGGTCAACGTTTGGACATCCAGGTTGTTAAAGCTGACGCGCCAGGCGTTGGTGTTGTTCGCGTCGTCCGCGGTGGAACTCCAGTGGGATCCCGACGGCGTACTGGGAAAGAAACTCAGGTCGATGTAGGGATTGGTGGACCTGTCGTAGGCCAACAGGGTGCCCAGTTCACGTACGGAGGGCAGCCGCCAGTCGGTGCGTCCGGCGAAGGTCAATTGATCGCAAGCGTTAAGGGCCTCGGACCATACCCCCAGGGCCGCGGCGGCGGTCGTACAAGCCGTATTATTGTTGGGGACCCCCGGTGGACCGAAGCCCTGGAGCGGACATTTCAACCAGAGTAGATTCGTGCCGCGGTCGTAGACGGTGCCGTCGTCTCGATCCGTGTACTGATTCGCGGGCGGCGCGGTGCCCGAGACGCAACGAACGTAGCCCGAAGCGGTGCTCGTTGCGGACAATGAATCCCCGCCGTCCGAACCCATTACGCGATACGTTCCGGCGGCCGCGGGATTAGCCGTGCTGCTCCAGAAGTGAAAGGCCGTGGAAGTGGGCAGGCCTGAAAACGTACCCGTATTTGCCGCCGGATTGTTGCGACCATAATCCGGCCAGAGGAGCCATTCGCGTATGGTGGGCAAGCGCCAGGTCTCGCCCTCCAGGGTGAGGTTTTCGCAATAGGTCCGGGCTTCCGCGAAGGTCGTGGTCTGTGCGAACCCCAGGCAAATACCCTCGTCGAATGAGGTGCCGAACGGGCAGCGTTGCCACAGAAGAGTGGAGGCGGTCTCGCGCACGACGGCGCCGTTGGAACCAGTCGCCTGGAAGTTCAGGGCGACGGGACTTTGCGGGTAGTCCGCGTCCTGGCCGCCCGGGCTGCCGCCGCAAGCTTGATTCCCGGCGCCTGCTCCGGTGCACTGGGTCTGTCCGGTGTCCGGTAGCTGGAAGCACGAGATGACCGGTATCGTCGCCGAGCTCAAGGCGACACTCGTGCCGCCTTCCAGCGTACAATACTCTACCGGATTCGCGGGCTGTTCACGAATGGTCACCGTGTAGTTGGTGCCGCCGGCGACGCGGGTCGGAAAACTAAAACTGACGGCACGGTCTACGGTGAAATCCGCCCCGTCGTTCAGCGCGACGGTCATCGTGCCTGACAGCCCCAGGACATTGACGTTCACGATAAACGTATTGAGGAAGAAAATGTTTTGGAACGCGATAGTACCGAAATCGTTGGAATCCCGTAAGCCGGGCGGCGAGCAAGCGCTCGTCAACAGGGCGCAGAATAGAATTGCTTTTACGCGTCCGAATCGCATCGCCTGAAAACCAACGCCCCGGACCGGGTTTGCCGGGTCGGCTATAAACCCGTCGCCACGCAACGTGCCCGAAAATTAGCACCCTTCGGGGATGTGTCAATCACGAGATTGGCGAAGTTAACGTCCCAGGCATTGGAATCGGTCTGATCGTTACTGGTGGAAGTCCAGTAATTCGTCGCGCCCGTATTTGGGAAAAAGTTCATATTGATCAAGGGCGGCGCATCCAGGCTGAAGTCCAGCAGCGTGCCCAGCTCACGCACCGACGGCAGACGCCAGTCGGTGCGTCCCGCGAAGATTAAGGCTTCGCAGGCATCGACGCTGCTGTCCCAGTTATCGTCCACGGGCGTCGCCGAACAGTTCGTGGTGCCGTCCACGGTCGGCGTGCCGAAGTCCGTGACGGAGCATTTCGTCCAGGTCAGATTCGTACTCCGGTCGTGCACGGTGCCGTTGTCCCGCGTGATGAACTGGTTGGCCGGCATGCTCGGTCCGGAAACGCAGCGCACGAAGGCGGCGCTGGAAAAGGGAAGGTCCGCGATGGAGCCGATGGAAATATCCACCGTCCAGGCCCGGCCCGGACTCTGGCTGTTGACCGTGGAAGTCCAGAAACGCGTGCCGGAGGTTCCGGGCGTGGATTGAAAAAAGCTCGTGTTCAGAGCAGGGGCGTTCAGGCCGTAGTCGGGCCAGAGCAAGAGTTCGCGTACGGTGGGAAGGCGCCAGGTTCGCCCGGCGAGAGTCAGGTCGGCGCAATAGGAGGAAGCCGACGACCAGGTCGTCGTACCGGGACCGCTGGTGCAATTGCTCCCGGTCCAGGTCGTATCCATGGGGCATTGCTGCCAGAGCAGGAACGACGCGGTTTCCCGTACGGTGCCGTCGCCTCCGGCGATGTGTGTCAGGGCCGCGGGCGTGTTCGTGAAATCGCCGTCCTGCCCGAAAGGAAAACTACCGCAGGAAATAGCCCCGCCGCCGGAGCCGTGGCAACCGGCCTGGCCCGTATCGGGTAACTGAAAACAGGCCACCTGAACATTGACGACGGGCGCGGCGATGGTACCCGTGCCTTCGCTTACCGCGCAGTATTCCACCGGGAGCGTGGGTTGGGTTTTCACGCTCACGACGTAGGAAGCGCCGGAGGCGATACCGGTGGGAAACGTGAAATCGCCGTCGGTGGAAATCACCAGGTCCTGCGCGTCGTTGAGGGACAGAACCAGGCTGCCCGAGAGACCCAGCATGGAGCCGCCCACCGTATGGGTTTCGCCGGGGGCGACGATCGCGGCCGCGGGCTGGACGTTCAGGGACAACAGTCCGAGGTCATTGGGCTCCGTCAGCGACGGAGCGCAGGCGACCGCGACGAGCAGGGCGGTCCAAGAAATGGCCGACCGCGCGAGCTTCGTCCGGGCGATTCGTCGGAATTTGATAATGAGCGGAATCATCACGGAACTTAACTTAACAACAATGCTCCCGCGTTTTTTTGTCTGCTAAAAATCGCCGGCGGCTCCCGGCGCGCGGCCCATGTTTGGCCATTATGGCCGAATTTCAGCCCCTGAAGGAAATCTATAATCGCGCTTTCTATAAGCAGTTGGCGGGTCTGCTCAAGGATGCTCATCCTTCCATCAAGCCCGATGCCTTCTTAAAAGACGTAACCCGGGGTCTGAACAAGCTGGAACTCAAGGAGCGTCTGCGGCGGACCACGGAGACTTGCCGCGCTCATCTGCCGAATGATTATCGCAAAGCGGTCGACGTGCTGAAACGAGTCGCCCCCCACATCGAGGACGATAAGGGCGGCCTGGCCGGCATGTTCGTGCCGGACTTTATCGAGTTGTACGGTTGCTCGGAGGCGGAATTTGATTTCAGCATGGAGGCGCTGGCCGAGGTAACGGTTTACTCCAGTTCCGAGTTCGCCGTGCGGCGATTCCTGGAGCTGGACTTCAAGCGCGCCCTGGCCTACATGCGAAAATGGTCCGGCCACGAGAACGAACACGTCCGACGTCTGTCCAGCGAAGGCGCGCGTCCCCGCTTGCCCTGGTCGTTTCAATTGCGCGGCCTGGTGGCGGACCCGAAACCGGTACGGCCCATTCTGGAGAAGCTTCGGGCCGATCCCTCGCTCTATGTGCGGACGTCCGTCGCCAATCATCTAAATGATATCTCGAAGGACCATCCTGAGTGGATGCTGGACCTGATGTCGAGCTGGGACCTGAAAAACGAGCACACGGCCTGGATCGTCAAGAAGGCCGCGCGCTCCCTGATCAAGGCCGGTCACCCGCGATCGTTCGCCCTGTTCGGCTTTGAAAAAAAACCTTCCGTACGCGTCGCCGACTTCAAGTTAAAGCCGGCCGCCGTCAAAATCGGATCCGACGCGACCTTCGAGTTGCGCCTGATCAGCGGCAAGAAGAAGTCCCAGAAGTTGGCCGTGGACTACATCATTCATTACGTGAAAAAGGACGGTCGCCAATCGCCGAAGGTCTTCAAGCTCAAGGAACTGGATCTGGAAGGCGAAATCATACTCGTCAAGAAACAGAGCTTCCGCGATTTCACGACGCGCACCCACCACCCCGGCAAACATCGCCTGGAAATAGTCGTAAACGGAAACAAAGTCGCCGCGCTCGGCTTCGAAGTTAGTCGTAAGTAATCGCCTCCCTCGATACTCCTCAAGCCTGCTCACGACCCGCGTCGTCACCCTGTCATCCCGAAGAAATGCCTCAACGATCTCAAGTAACCGAAGCGGTTAGGGCCCCCTCCCTGGATAACGGTTGCTTAATTTATAGGCATCGCCAGGTTCGGCCTCCGAAGGTCCGCGGGGACCAGGGAGAAATCTGGAAAAATGACCATTCGAATCGCCCCGAACTATCGTTTTCTACTGTTGCCCCGGGGCGGCATCTGCATTGCCCGGGAAGGAGCCGCTCCCGGCGATCCGACCTATCTAAATTTGCAAATCGGCGTGCCGCCGGAGAGCGTGAAGGACACCCGCAATAATCCCGACTGGCCGGAAGGCGTGCCCCGGGACTATTTTGTACCCTCCCGGCTCATGGATACGCGCTCGGCCATGAATATGGCGGAACTGGAATTGCCGGGTCTGTATCACGGCTTCATCAATCCCGAAAAAGGCGGCGGACCTACCCGCGTTTACACGGATCGAAGCGAGACCCGGGACTACCTGCGCACCATGTTGAATGAGGCCTTTTTCGCGCCCGCGGTGAATGGGGAGGGGTTTCGAGGCGATTTCGTGGACGCCGGTCGAGTCTTCGACGTCTCGGGGGAATGCGGGGGTCTGCGTCGGGGGGAACTGGACGACCTTTATGATTTTCGCGTGGCTTCGGAGCCGGGCGCGCCCATACCCATTTCGGACATGTACGAATTTCGCGTAACGCGCAAGCGGGGCATGACCTATTTCGAATTGAAATCGAAGGAACGCGAGGCACCGGTATTCGTGTGTCGCGAATCGGATATATTTTCGCGCATGAAGATTCCCTTGAAGCGTAACGCCCTTGTACGGCGACCGGATTTCGCCTTCGCGTCGCTGGGAAATTCCACGGGTTACGACGAAAAAGGCCAGACCTCCGGATTTCTTTTCTGGGCCAATGGTCGCGGAATCCTCGTGGACCCTCCGGCTTACGCCTCCGTGCGATTGCGGCAGAACGGCGTGTTGCCCGAGGAAGCCGACATCATCATTCTGACCAATTGCCGCTCGGAGAACGACGCGGGTTTGCTCCAGCGCGTCCTGGAGCGAGACTACGTGGACGTCTATACGACGCGCACAATCTGGAATTCCTTCTTAAGGAAATACGGAAGTCTCGTCGACGACGCGGGCGCCTGCGTTCGCTTTCATCCGGTTCGCATCGGCGATACCGTTCCCATCAGCGGCGCGCCTTTCAAGTTTTTCCATGCGTTGCACGTTGTTCCCACCCTGGCCTTCACCGTGCAGTATCGCGGCGTGAATATTTTATACGCGTCCGAAATGCACTACGAGGAAAGCACGCTGGAAGAACTCTCCAGAATCGGCGTGCTTTCGCCCGCGCGATACCGCTTTTTTAAGACCCATTACTTCAAGCTCATGGAGCGCGCCGATTGGATCCTTCAAGGGGGCGGAGGCGATTTCCCCCGGCCTTCCCTGGCTCAGTTGAACGAACTGCCGGCGGACCTGCGGGCCAAGACATTGGTGTATCGCTTTTCCGAGGCGGAGCGGCAAGCTCACGTAGGCGAAGGTAAACTGCGAGCGTTGACGCCCGGCATGGAGGAACGTAATTTCCAGGTCTTTTTTCGCGATGAGCATATTCCGGATATGCCGGAGCAGCCCTTTCTAAAATACAGCGTGCTCTTCCAGGAGATGAAGCTGCGCGACGTCGGCGAAATTCAGCGCGCCTGTCGTCTGCGGCGCTTTCCGGCCGGCAGCGTCATCTTTTCCAAGGACACTGCGGCCGTCTTCGAGGACGAAAACGATCCCGCCGCCTTCGTGTATTTGATCTATTCCGGTACCGCGGGCGTCGTGGACCAGGGGGTAACCCTCAAGCAGTATCACAAATTCGATTTCATCGGCGAAACCGGGGTGCTGTTCGGACTGCCCCGGACGGCCGACGTCGTCGCCCGGGACGAAATGACGGCCTATGCCGTGCCCAATGAAATCTTTCGCGCGGTCATGGAACCCTATCGGGATCTGTTTCATCGCCTGCATCTGAATCGCGGCGTACTTATCGAGACCGCGCTGTTGAAATCCTACTTCACCGGCCGTCTGTCCTGGCGAGCCCGCACGGACTTTCAACTGCATTGCAATCTCAAGCAGTACAACAAAGACGATGAAGTCATGACCGGCGCGAACGAGAAATTCTTGATCGTCGTGTCCGGAGGGCTGGAAGTCGTTCAAGGTCGTCGGGAGCTGCATTTCCCGGTGCTTCTGCCGGAAAATCAGTTGATCGATCACGTGGGCAATCCCGACGCCGAGGATTGGGGTATTCAATCGGTTCGTGCTCAGCAAAACGGTACGTTCGTGCTCGAGATGGAGAAAGCCGAGTATCTGGCTTTTTGCAAGCGTCACGGTTTGTTTCGTCGTCGGTGGGATTACATTCGCGCCTTCTACCCACCTGGTCTAACTATCCCGGACGGCCCGCCCCGGATGAAATGGGCGGGAAAGGTGCTGGACGAAAGAAGGGCGGCGATATCCCGTAACGTCGAATTTGTATGGGGAAACAAGAAGCCAGATACGGGAGAATACCGCTCTTTATGCGCCCGGGGCCGGCGGCCCTGTTGCTGGGCCTGATGGTTCTGGCGGGGATTCCTCTTCGCATGACTTCGGCGTCGCCGGTCGTTTTGCGAAACGAGAACAATACGGTTCAAATTGGTCGTCACCTGCAAATCCTGGCGGATCCGGGCGGGCGCCTGAAACCGGGAGAGGTCTTCGCGCTGGGGCGTCGGGGTGCCTTTCGCCCCGTCCGGGAAACGACCCCTAACTTCGGTTTTACGGGCACGGTCTACTGGGTGCGCTTTCGCGTGCGAAATCTGACCCAGACGCGGGATTGGATTCTGCAACACGCCTATCCGCCCATGGACGACATTCGTCTGTACGCCCCCGGGGTATCGCGCGGAACGCGCATATTCAAGCGCGCCGGGGATACCCTGCCGTTCGGCGCCCGGGAGAAGATGCACCGTACGTTCTTGTTCGCCATCCAACCGAAGACCAGCGGTTACTATTACATGCGTTTTCAGAGCCGCGGCACGTTGGAGTTTCCGCTGTTCATCAACTCCTCGGAATCACTGCGCGTCGTGGATCGACGTGAGCAATTCATTCTAGGTCTCTACTACGGCATCCTGGCCGTACTTTCGCTCTATAATCTAATTCTATTTTTCGTCGTACGCGATATCTCCTACTTTTATTATCTGGTTTATCTGGTGAATTACGGCATTATGCAGATGAACTTGAACGGGTTGGCCTACGAATTCATCTGGCCTGATTGGCCCTGGTGGACCAACCACAGTTTGCCCTTCGTCATCGGCTTTTCGTTTCTTTCCGCGCTTCTGTTTACGCAGAATTTTCTAAATACGCGCGAGAACGCCCCCGGCATGCACCAGGTGACTCATATTCTCATGGCATTGATGGTCGTGCTCATGATTTGCGCCCTGACGGTGGACTATTCCATTTCCATTACCCTGTCGGCCATCTTGAGCGTTTGTTTCACGGTGGTTGTGCTGAGCGCGAGCATCAGCGCCTGGAAGAAGGGGTATCGCCCCGCGCGTTACTTCGTCGTGGCCTGGTTAAGTTTGCTGGTGGGAGTCGCTCTCTATGCCTTGAAGGGTTACGGCGTACTACCGGCCAATTTTGTTACCGAGTACGGCCTGCAAATCGGTTCCGCCGTTGAAATGAGCCTCCTGTCCATTTCCCTGGCCGAGCGCATGAACATCATGAGCCGGGAAAGAGAGGAGGCTCGCCGGCGGACGGTGGAAATTCAGCAACTGCATCAGGAAGCGCAGCTCCATTCGGCGCGCCTGGAAATCGAACTGCTGAAGAAGAACATTCAGCCGCACTTTCTTCTCAATTCAATCAACGCCACCATCGTCTGGCTGCAGGAAGATCCGGCCAGCGCCGCGCGGCTGATGAACGCCCTGGCGGATGAATTACGAATGCTGTTGTCCATGAGCAATCGCACGGTGGTAACCCTGGAAGAGGAACTGCACTTGTGTCGCGCTCATCTCGAGGTAATGAGCCTTCGCCATGACAAGAAATTCGTCCTGGAGGCGGAAGACATCACGGGAGACGAGATGATTCCGCCGCTGGTAATTCATACGCTGATCGAAAACGGGATCACCCACGGCTTTCGCGCGCGGGAAGGCGGCACCTTTCGCCTGACTCGCGAAACCGTCGCCGCCGGTCGCCGCAAGAGCGGCAGACGCTACGTGCTCACCAATGACGGCAGCCCGGAAAAGAACGCCGACAAGTCCCAGAGCGGCATGGGTCTGAAATACGTCCGCACGCGCCTGGAAGAAGCCTTTCCCGGCAAGTGGCGCATTCGTTCCAGCGCTTTCGCGGGCGGATGGAAAACGACCATCGACATGCCGCCGTCGAAGTCTTGAATTCCATGGCGGAATCAACCGGGTCTTTTCAAAGCGTTTCCAGGTAGCCGTAGAAGAGAACGGCGAACCCGCCGATTTCAGCGACTATCAACAGGATCATGGAGCCGTGCACGACGAAGGCCGGAAGGCGGATCGGTCCGAGCACGTAAGGCTTGCGAAACTGATTGTCCGTATCCCCCAGCAGGCCGTGGATCAGGTAGGTCAACTGCGCGAAGGCGAAAAAGGCCAGCACCCCGGCCGCCGCCCAGAAGCGAACGGACTCGGAATACGGATTGAGTTCGACGAATCGCGCCAGCAGCAACGCCGCGAAGCTGTACAAAAGCGACGCGCGATGGAGCACGGACACATACTCGGGCGCTTCCGCTTTTTCGCTTTTGAGAATGCCGGCGTACTTCCAGACGCCGGAGAGGAGGCCGATCATGAAGAAGGCTCCCGCGGATACATGGCAAAGTTGCTGGGCGGTCATGGGGGGATTGCTCCAGGGTCATTTCCAGGTATTCAGCACGGCGTCCGGATCGCGAAAGCCGGCGGTGACTTTCTTGCCGTCGGTGATGATGGGGCGCTTGACCAGGCGACCATTGGAAGCGAGCAGTTTGACGACCTCGGCTTCGGACATGGCCTGAATCTTTTCCTTACCCAGTTTGCGATATTCCTGACCGCTGGTATTGAGCAGTTGCTTCAGCTCGAGTTCGCCCGCTTTCAGCCAGCGCTTGAAGTCGGCCGCGGAGGGCGGGGTCTGGGTAATGTCGATTTCCTTGTATTTGATATTGTTCTCATCCAGGGCTTTCTTGGCCTTGCGACAGGTGGAACAGCCCGAGTACCAGTAAAATTTAAGCATTCAATCTCTCATTCGCGGATAGTCGTATTTACGCGGGCGATGCGAAGCGCACGCTTTTTGTTTCCTGCTCCAAACCGTCCTTCGGGTCAAGTGCATTTCACCCCTGAATTTTGCTTTTCACGGGCGATTTCTTGGCTTACAAGGAAACAGCTAGTAGAGTCGGTGGAGCCATGGCGATTCGGCCGGAGGACGCATGAAAATTTTGATCGTAGAAGACGAGCGGGTGGCGGCCCGGGGACTGGAACGCATGCTCCGGGAGCAACTGGGCGCGAAAGTCACATCGGTGAAAATTCAAGCCACGCTCACCGCGGGCGAATGCTTCCTGCTGGATAATCCCATCGATCTGCTGATGCTGGATCTCAACTTGAACGGCGAAGACGGTTTCGAACTACTTAAATCGGCCGCCGCCGCGTCCTTTCAAACCATCGTCGTTTCCGCCAATACGGATCGCGCCATTCAGGCGTATGAGTACGGCGTGCTGGATTTCGTGGCCAAGCCCGTGAATCCGGATCGCCTGCGTCGCGCGCTGGAGCGTTTGGAAACCACCGTGGAGGCGTCCGGGAACTTCGCGCGCTATGTATCCATCCGCAAGGATGAGACCGTGGTGCTCGTACCCCTGGAGGAAGTCCTCTATTTCCAGGGACAGGACAATTACGTTAAAATTCAAAAAAAGAACGGCGAAAGCGAACAGCATCGCAAAACGCTGGAGTCGCTGCAAAAAACCCTGCCGCCGCACTTTATGCGAATTCATAAGTCCTACCTGGTGGACCTGCGCGAAATTGAAAAGATCCTGACCCTGGGCGGCAGCAAGTATGAAGTACAACTTAAGAATGGTCTGACCTTGCCCCTGAGCCGAACGAGATACAAGGAACTCAAGGAGCGGATTTAATCTCAGGGTGTAACTTGCAGGGTTTTCAACAATAGCCACCGACCCCGCCGGAGAGTCGTTCACCCCCGTTTGCTGGTCCCGTATTTCTTTTCATGTTAATGTCCTCTCGTAAAGGAGACAGGATATGAACAAGAAGGAACTACTCATCCAGATAACGCGAACGGCCGGGTGGTTGTTCGCGAGCGCCTTTGTCGGCGCGGCGATATGCCTGCACGGCGCGCTCCACGCCGAGGCGCCGGTTAAGGCCTCGAAAAGCGTCGATGCGAATCCGAAAGCCCCGGGAAACCCCATAACCCGGTCGACGAAACCCGTGCCTTCGGTGGGTTTTGATCGTGGTAGAGTCTTTCTAAGTTTTCTCGGCGGTAAGGCTCTCGCGCCCACGGGCAGTTTGATTGAGCATGAAAAAAAGTACGATGAAATCGTGCGCGACGGTATCCAACTGGGCGCCTACGGTTCCACCAGTGTCTACCAGCCGAGCTTCGCCATTCATTCGTATTACACCGGCGGCGGCTCGGGACAAATAGATCTGGAATACGGAACGTGGTCGAATATCGGCATGGGTGTTTCGCTCCTGCATTTTACCATCAAGGGGAATCGCCAGGACGTATTCATGTTTCCCGCGGGCGCCTTGCCGTCGGGCACTTCGCTCTATGAACCGATGCCCCGGGATCGCAATCTCTACCAGGGCTCATCGCTCATGTATCTGCTGACCTGGCATCCCCTGCGCAAGCGGGCACTGGACCCTTACGTGGCCTTTCGCGCCGGCGTTACCGGCTTCACCGGGCACGGACACGCGCGCTTGACGCCGGACATGAATCGCTATTCGTCTAAAATCAGAAACGGACTGGGCGGCATCCTGGGCGCGGGGCTGGGTTTGAACTGGTACTGGAATGAAATCGCCGGGATTAAAATCGAGGCCACCTACTATCGGCAAATTCTCAAGGCCGATCAATTCCAGCGCAGCCTGGGAACGGTGCATCTTCAGGCGGGATTTACGGTGAACCTGGAGAGTACCCGGACGTCAAATTGACGATGGAGGAAACGAGCATGACGCAGACCATTACAAATCGCATAATTTGCGCGTCCATCATCGCCGTAGTCGGGTTTCTCGTCGGCGAAGGTTGCGCGTTGAAGCCGGGCCTTCATCTTCTGCCCGCCGCGGAGCGCATGAACCCCGACCATGCGCCGGTGCTGCGCGTGGTTTCCGCGGACGCGGCGGCCGCGCGCGTGGTATGCGAATCCGCGGCGCACACGGGAGTCTTCGCGCGCATTCACTGCGGAGGCGATGAGCCGGCGGATCTGGAACTGGTGGTTGATACCGCCGTGACGGATGCGTCCCGAGATTTTTCGCGCAACGCGGGTTGGTCCCTGATGACCCTGACCACGGCCCTGCGCGTATCCACGAGCGCCCGGGCGCACTTCCGCTTTCGCATTGGCCCGCCGGGCGGCCCGTATTCCGTGGTGCAGTATCGCGCGCGCGGTCGAATCGGCATGTGGAGCTACCTGCCGGTATACACCGGGTTCATCGCCACGACCCTTGGGACCTGGTTGAATGAATATCGCCTGCCGGATAATCTTCGCGGAGAATGCGTGGTGAAGAGCGGCGGAAACGTGGGCGGCTTAATGGAGCCCCTGGCGTCTCCGGCCTGTCGCGACTATCGGGAGTTTATCCAGGACGCCTACAGCAAGATTCGTTTGGATTTCTGGTCCGCCATGCGGGAACCGGCGCTTAACTTTCATCGCCGGGCCGCCGCGCGAAAGCGGGTCAGGAATACTCCAGCTCAATTCGCGAAGCGGGGTCCCGGATCTCGATCTTCCCCTTATTGATCAGGGCGTGCCCGCCGTTAACGTTGAGTTTGGCTTTCTTGAGACCCGGTATGTGCAGGCGAATGACCTGGATGCCGGCGGCGTCCGCGTTGGGAATATCCAGTTCCACGCGGCCGGCGCCGGGACTCAAACGACCGGCGATGGTAACGGCCGTTCCCGCCAGAGGAAAGGGCCCGAAGGATACCGGACGTCCGAAGAGTTCGCGCTTGCGCAGACCTTGAAAAATTTCCAGCGTGCCGCCGTTCATGTGTACCGTGAATTCGCGCATCAGCAATAAGACTTCGGCGTAAGCCCAGCCATGGAAGCCGTCTCCCATAACGCCCCCGCCCGTTTGGGGATGGATGGCCTCGGGATAGGTCCACAGCGCCGAGCGACGTTTCAAGACACGATTAAAGATGCGGCGCGCCTTGCGAATTTCGCCCAGGCGAAACAGGCATTGCGCCACGTGCAAACTCAGATAAATATTAAAGCCGGAATGAATGATGGGATGAAAGAATAATCCCTTCGCGAAGAATTCCTTGTGAATGGTCGTGATGGTCTTGCGGACTTCCTTGCGCGGGAAAATATCCAGCATCAAGGGATAGAGCATGGAGATACTACCGATCATGCCCGAATCCACGGCGCGACCGGGCGCCGCGGTAATCAGGCCCATCTTTTCCCGGTCCGCCCGCGAAACTTCATTAATGTCCCGCGCGAAGATCTCCGCCTGCTTGCTGAATTCCCGTGCGTCGTCCTTGAGCTCCAGTTTTTCGGCCGCTTCGGCCGCCGCCCGCAGACCCGCGATGCTCCAGAAATTATCCCAGTAATAGTTGTCCGCCGGTCCCAGGTGCTCCGCGCTGAAGCCGGGGGGCAGAATGCGTTTGTCACGTCCGGATTCCCGCTTGGTAAGAATCCAGCGCGCGCCCTTTTGAATGGAGGGATACATTTTGCGCAGGAAGGCCAGATTGCCGGTGACGGACGCGAAACGCGTCAGGGACCAGATGGCCTGGCCGTTGGAGTCCCATTCACCCTCCTGGGAGCGAAAGAAACCCTGGCGGGTCTGGCGTTCCGGATAACTTTCCAGAACGCGTTCGGTTTCATTGATGTAGTTCCAGCTCATCAACGCGTCCAGCATGAAGGCCGCGTCCCGAAAAAAGAAAGAGCGATACGTAAAGACGCCCGGCGTGATTTCATTCTTAACGCGCAGGGTCAAAAGATAGGAGCTGAATATTTCCGCGGCTCTGTTGAGACTGCTTCGCGCGGATTGGAATCGCGCTCCGCGCCGGATCTGTTCGCTCCAGCGGCGTTCGCCCTTTTTCATGTCGGCGATGAGGGCTTCCGGATTTTCGGGCAGGCCCTTCGTTTGCTTGAAGACGGCCGCCGGAGCCTTGCCGTTTTCAAGGCGTTCATAGGCACGAGCCGCCAGCATGATGCTGCCGCTTCCGCGTACGCGATACGCCAGCAGTCCCGTGGCGATGCCGTCCGGACATTTGGACGATTCGCTTTCTCCGTGAAGAAAGTAGGCGTCTCCCTTGCGCAGATTCGAGAAGCGCGTATACGTGGGTTCGGAGAGGACGTAAACTTCCGGTTGCTTGTTGATCTTGATGACGGGATTGCGCGTGCCCTTGCGTTCCAGTTCCAGGTCGTGGATTAAGGTGGCGCCTTCGGGATTGAAGGGGCGGACGCCCACGACCACCTCGACGTCGTCGTCGTGGGGCGCGCGAAAGTCCAATCGGAACAGAACGAAATCGCCTCCGGCCGAGGAGCCGGCCACGCGAACGTCCACCCGGGCGCGCTCTCCGCGAATAACGGCGCGGGGCATGGGCAGATTTCCGGGAATGCTCTGCTTGATGCGCGCTTCCCCGCGGCCGGGCAGGAGCAACTTATCGTTTTCCCGCAAGGCGAATTCCAGGCTGTAGTAGCCGGTAACGGGCGAAACGGCCCCGGCCGGATCCATGATGGAAAAATGCGAAGCGTCGGGGCCGCGAAAGCCCATCCAGGTGCGATGGGTGATGTTCACGCTCAGTGGTTGAATGGCGCGGGGAATGAACGACGGATCCCGGGGATTGTATTGCCGCTCAACCCAGTAGGGGCCGGCGAAGTGACGATAGAACTGAAAGAAGCAGTAGTTCCACATCCCGGAGGCGATGATCCGGGACGCGAAATGCAGATTCTCCACCGGCATGGCGGCGGAGTCGGGATTGGCCAGGCGAAAGCCGCCGCTGAGCATGGTGCCCACGCTGGGATGGATGCCGAACCATCCGGCGATTTTTCCGAGCACCTTGCGAAACAATGATTTCATATACGCGCGAAATCCGAGCTACCCGGACCATGGAGTGACCGGGGGGCGCTCGTCAAGAAATAATCGTTCAGGAACTAACGACATCGCTCAGGTCGGGTTTGGACGCCGGGGACTGAACGTCGGCCGCGTCATTCTTGTCCGCGGACGAATCGCCGGAGCCGCCGTACTTGAGATAGAATTCCTCAAGCTTGTCGGCGCAGGCTTCCAGTTCGTGGCCGCGCGCGATTTCCAGGCCCCGAGCGGAAAACTCCTTGTAGCGGGTCGGATTTTCCAGCAGCTCCAGGGCTTTCTCCGCCATGGTCTTGTGATCGAAGGATTCGACCACGTATCCGTTTTCGCCGTCGTGAATGAGTTCGGGCAGGGCGTAAGCGTCCACGCCCACGCAGGGCAGGCCGCAGGAAATCGCCTCGAGTACCACCAGGCCTTGCGTCTCCATGGTGGACGCCGTCAGAAACATGTCGTACTTCGGATAGACTTCGGGCAGCTCCGCGCGATTGATAAAACCCGGGAAGGAAACCTTGTCCGCGATACCCAGTTGCTTGGCCTCGATCTTCAAGGACGTGAGCGCGGGACCGTCTCCGATGATGTCCAGCGTGGCGCCGGGTTTTTTTTCCAGGATCAAGGAGAAGGCCTTGAGTACGACTTCGCAGTTCTTTTCGTGGGAGATGCGGCCCACGTGCAGAAAGCGCGGCGAATCTCCGGGAGCCGACTTGACGTCGGACTTGAAGCGCGAAAGGTCCATGCCGTTGGAGATGACGTGAACGGGCGTGCGCACTCCCTGGGATTCCAGTTCCTTCTTGATCATATGGCTGGGACTGATGATGGCGCGGCCCTTTTCATACATATTATTGCACAGCTTGAGGATCAGGCGTTTCTTCAGGCTCTTTCCCGATTTGCGTTCCACCTTTCCCAGCTTTTTCTTTTTGAGTTTCTTTTTACGCTTAAAGCGATTCAAGAGCGCGTCCAGTTTCAGCAGGCGATACAGGGAAACGTATGTGTCCTGTTCCGAAACCAGGGTATGATAGGTTCCCACCAGGGGCACGCCGTACATTCGTGCCGCGAGTACGCCGTACTGACCCAGCAGACCCGGCGTTTGCAAATGCACGAGATCCGGTTTAAAGCTCGTCATGGCCTTTTTGATCTTCTTGCGTGAAGGCAGCACGACCTTGATGTCCGGGTATGAGGGCAGGTAGCCGCTCTTGAAGCGAATCAGCTCGATGTTTTCGCCCAGGGAAGTCGTGTCGTTCTTGCCGTACTTCGGACAGCAGATGATGAAATTATGACCCCGGGCCGCCAGAATGCGCGTGAAGTGTTCCGTGGACACGGCCACGCCGTCGATTTTGGGCAGGAAGGTATCGGTGAAGATTACGATGTTCATGTTTATCCTTTCTGGACGCGGGCGATGAAATTTCAATCAATCCCCGAACGGATGGAGAAAATATTACAACTCGGTAACATGGCCGACACGAGTTTGTAACCTGCTTATTCGCCGGTCGGGACGCCCGGCGCGCTGAACAATTGCTCGGCCTCGGCGGCCGGCACGGGCTTGCTGATGAGATAACCCTGAATCGCCTGGCAGCCCTGTTCGCGGAGGAACTCCATTTGCTCCCGGGTTTCCACGCCTTCGGCGATGACGTACATGTTCAAGCTACGGGCCATGGCCAGGATGGCCTTGATGATGCCGCCGTCTCCGGGATTGGCGCGAAAATTATCCAGGAAGCTCTTATCGATCTTGAGGGTGTGAATGGGAAAACGACTGAGATAGGAAAGGGAAGAGTGCCCGGTCCCGAAATCATCAATGGAAATCCGGATTGCTCTTTCGCTCAGTTCCCGCAGGACTTCCGCTGAATAAGAAACATCATCCATGGCGATGCTCTCGGTAATCTCCATCTTGAAATTGCGCTCGGGGAGGCCCCCCGTCGCCAGGGCGTACTCAATCTGTTCCCGCAGGGTGCGTTCCCGGAACTGGTGCGGCGAAAAATTCACGGACATCCAGACATCGTTTCGCTCGGGGTGATCCTTGCGCCACTCGGCCAACTGGGCGCAGGCCTTGCGCATGACCTGACGGCCAATTTCGGCGATGAGACCCGTCTCCTCGGCCAGGGGAATGAATCCGCCCGGGCCCAGCAGGCCGCGTTCGGGATGCTGCCAGCGGACCAGGGCTTCGAAACCGACGATGGAATCGTCGGCCAGGGAAACCACGGGCTGATAGAAAACGCGAAACTCGTCGCGGTCCACGGCGCGCCGCAGATCGTTTTCCGTTCGTAGTAGGGAGATGGTGCGGACGTGCATGTCCGTCGTAAAGAATTCCGTTTGTCCGCGTCCGCCCTGGCGCGCGCGAAACATGGCGGTCTCGGCGTTGCGCAGGATGTCCTCGGCGGAACCGGAGCGCTCCGTTCCCAGGTAGACGCCCATGCTGGCCGTCATGGGAATCTCATGGCCTTCAATCTTAAAGGGGCCGGCCATAACCTTGTGGATCAGGGCGATGACGTGGCGAGCTTCCTCGGGCGTGGCCGCGTCGTGAATGAGCAGCGCGAATTCGTCTTCGCCGGGTCGGGCGAGCAATACGTCCCCCGGCAGGGCTTCGGTGAGCGCTCGAGCGGTAGCCTTGATCAATTCGTCCCCGATGACGTAACCCAGGCTGTCGTTGATGTTCTTAAAACGATCCAGGTCCAGAAAGAGTACGGCGAAAGGCCGCGAAAGGTTCGCGCGGGATACTTCCAGGCGCACCAGAAATAAATTACGATTGGGCAAGCCCGTCAGGGTGTCGAAATAGGCGGCATTGTGCAGTTCGCCCTGGGCCTTTTCGCGCTCGGCGATTTCCCGCGCCAGTTCGGAGTTGGCGTGGGCCAGGCGTCGCGCTATGCGCAGCAAAGCCAGCGAGGCGATGACCCCGGCCACGATCATGCCGAAGATCAACAACAGGTCCCGGGCTTGCTCCCGGCGAGCATTGCCCAGTACCTTCTCTACCTGCCAGGCCACGTCGATGATGCCCACGACCTTGCCCGCGGAGTTTTGAATGGGGGCGTAGGCCGAAAGCCAGTACTTGCGGGAGTCGGTGGACAGATACAGATCGGAGTAGGCTCCGCGCAAATCGCCCTGGAGCGTGCCCTTGAGCACGGGCGCCATGGCGGCGGGGATGCGATAGCGTTTACCGGTGAAAGGCTTGTCATGGGCCACGACGCCGTAGCGCACGTATTCGCCCGGCTTTAAGGGGTCCGGCGCGAACGTATAAATGTTCTGTTCCGAAAAGCCCTTACCGCCGTGGGAACGAATTACGCGAATGAGCAATTCCTTGATGCGGCGATAGTCCGGATCATTGATGCGCGCCTGCATGAAGGCGTGTAAACTCTTTTCGTCGTTCAGGCCGGCGGGCGGCGTGAATAGGCGTTCGAAAGCGTCTCCGTCGACGGCCGCGCGAACGGAAAGGGCGATGGCCAGCAATTCCTTACCGGAGTTTACGCGATTTTGAATTTGCGTTCGCGTGTAGGTGAAAACCGAAATAATGGCGATGACGAACCAGATGATAAACGTCAAACCCAGGCCGAACAGGATCGGTCTTTTACTCGGGGTATCGCCTGCGGGAATATTCACAACAACGGCCGTAAGCACTCTTCAGCGCCGGCGCGGGCGGACGGATCACGAATAAGGAAATGAACCGGTCCTTCCTCTTTCTTTTCTATTATCAGGGTCCGGAAGCTACTCTTTCCAGGACTTAAACGGATTATTCAGGTCCAGGGATTCGGCCGCAAGCAGTTTTCCGGCCTCTTCCGGAGGAACGGGGCGACTGAAGAAGTAGCCCTGGCCGGCATGACACCCCTGCGTCTTGAGAAAATGCAGTTGCTCGCGGCTTTCCACGCCTTCGGCGATTACGTCCAGGTTCAAACCCCGCGCCATGGCCAGGATGGCTTTGATGATACTGGTGGTTTCCGCGCCGGGCCGCGACTCGTGCAGAAAACTCTTGTCGATCTTGAG
>CAZGYS010000044.1:14969-19206 GCA_964530305.1 uncultured Leptospiraceae bacterium | reverse complement strand
GAATGGTATCAAGTACCGACTTTCGAAATTATACCAATCTGGTGCGGATACTGGATACGCGTGCCAAGCCGGTTCTGCTGCGGGACATCATGTCCTCGCCGGTCGTGGCTTTGTACGAGCATCAGGAAACGGCCGAGGCGGCCCGGGCCATGGTGGACAATGTGATCCACGCGGTCATCGTCGTCGGCGAGTCGGGCTCCATGTCGGGCATCCTCACGTCCACCGATCTCTTGCGCTACATGGCCGAGAACGGCGAATCGCCCGCATCCTGAATACGGACGCGGGCCAATCGTTTTCGTCGCCGGTCGGCGCTTAAAGCACGGATTGGTGCTTAGTTTTTCTGCAGATAGATTACGTACTTCGCAATCAGGAGCCGATCGCCTTCGGCGATATGCTTAAAGGAAGCCATGTTGGTGCCCGGAACGCCGGTCTTGATGGTTTCCACGATGTCTTCCACCTTGGAACCCTGCTTGTAGGCGGTGACGTCACGAAAGTTGCGCGGTTTGGGGTTCAGCGCCGCGCCGGCGGGCCCGTCTCCCTTGCCGTCATTGCCGTGGCAGGTGGCGCAGGTATTGTTGATGTAGAGCTTCTGGCCTTTCTTGACGTCCTCGCTCATGCCGCCGCCGGCCGTCTTCGTTGCCGGAGTAGTCGAGCCTTTATTGTCCGTCGTATCCCCGCCACCCCCGCGCTTGCAGGCGCCGGCCGTCAAAGCCAGGGCGATTGCCATGGTCGTTATCAGTGCGATTCTTTTCATATACTCCCCCGTGAGTGAATGCGTTATTGGATGGCCCTCATCCATGGGGAGTCAAGGAGAGTTTTGATGCGCGCGGGGAACTTACCTGGATTTAACGGCTTTCGCGTGGAATCGAGAATTGATCTCAATTTCGCGCGGTCGCAACAAAAAAATACCCGCCGTCGTACTCGCTCAAGTCCCGCACGCGTCCGTAGGTCCGGTCCCACGCCCCGCTTGTTAAATCGGCTTCCAGCTTGCCCAGGAGTTGATCAATGTGCGTGTCCGGTAACAGGGAAAACACACTGGAGCCGCGACGCACCTCTTCATCCAAATAGCGTTCCGGGTATTTCCAGTTGGCGTAAAAAAACTGATCCTTCAAATCATCGGGGAGCATGAATTTTCGAACGCTTACGTCGGCCTGGAAGACTTCCTTCAGTAAGTCGCGCAGGCGCGATAGCGCGGGAAGATTTTCGCAATCCAGATCGTACAGGGGCTCAAAATAATTTTTCATCCAGCAATCGTCCGGCGTCAGGCGTGGATCGGCGGAAAACATCAACAGCTTCCCGCCCGGTTTCAGGAGCCTGAAGATATTCCGAACGGCGAGCTCCTTATCCTGGAAGTGATGGAACGACAGCATACACAGGGCCGCGTCGAATTGTTCCAGGTCCGGGGCCAGGTCTTCGACGGTGCTTTGCATCCAGCGCAGGTTCGGGTGGGAGTCGGCCTGATCGATCATCACGCGCGAAGGCTCAATGGCCAGAACCCGTTTTCCCGCTTGCGCCAGTTCGCGTGAGTAATTCCCGGTCCCCGCGCCGATTTCCACGACGGAGTTCGCGTCCGGCCCCAATAATTCGAGGATGGCGGCGACGATGCGTGGGTCGGCGCGTCTGGTTCGCGTATAGGTCCGCCCGATGGAATCGTATTTCGCGGACATGCCTCTTCTATCTTTTGGCCGCGGTTTTCTTCTTCGCGACTTTCTGTCCGGCCGCGGGCTTCGCGCCGGTCAGGGTCTTCGTGATCTTCCAGGACTGCTCGAATTTTAGAAAGTTCTGTTTCTTTTCCTTCGGCGGAATAAAGGACATGGCGCGCTCGGTGAAGGCCGTGATGGAAAGGCTGGGATTGACGCCCAGGTTGCCGGGAATCATGGAACCGTCGCAGACGAGCATGTTCTTGTATCCGTAGACGTGATTGGTTTCGTCGGCCACGCCTTCCTCGGGATTGACGGCAATCATGGCGCCGCCCAGGACGTGGGCCGTCGTGGGAATGTCCAGCATCACTTCCGGAATCGAGGACTGGGGGATGGCGTCGATTTTGCCCGCCAGGCGTCGCGCGAAGTCGTTGGCTTGCGCGATGTAGGTCGGAATGGTTTCGCCGGCGCTCATGGACGACGTCAGCGTTTTTTGAAAGGGCCAGATCCAACGCCGCTTGCGAACCAGCTTGATGCTGTTGTCGATGGACTGCATCACCAGCAGAATGATGGACTTCTTGGCGAAACCCCAGGGAATCAGCGTGCGCAAAAAGTCGATGGGATGACTGAGCACATTGCCGATGAATCGCAGCGGGCGCGGCAGGCGACCGCCGCCGTCCGTCATCACGGTGGCCAGCATGCCCATGACGTCGGAGCCCTTTGAATAACGTACGGGTTCGATGTGCGTATCATCGGAGGGATGCACGCTGGATGTAATGGCGATGCCGTTGGAAAAGTCAATTTTCGGGTCTCGAGCCGTGACGCCGATGATCGCCTCACTGTTCGTGCGGACCACGTCTCCCAGGCTGTCCGAGATACGCGGCAGATGACCCTCGGCTTTTAGTTTGAGCATGAGGTTCACGGTACCCAGAACGCCGGCGGAGAAAACCACGCCCTTGGCGCGGAAGGTCTTTCGCGGCGAACCAAACCAGCCGGTGGTGGACACGGTATCGATTTCGTAGCCGTCCGATCCGTCTTCGTTCAGGGGGCGCACGCGCGTCACTTTCGTTTCGGGGATGATTGTCGCGCCCAGTTTCTCCGCGAAATAGAGATAGTTCTTGTCCAGCGTGTTCTTCGCGTTGAAGCGGCAGCCCACCATGCAACCGCCGCAATAGTTACAGGCGTGTCTGTCGGGACCTTCGCCGCCGAAGTAGGGATCCTTCGTGGTCTTGTCGTCTTCGCCCGCGCCGAAGTAGATGCCCACCGGCGTGGGCGTAAAGGTATCGCCCTTGCCGATGTCCTGGGCGGTTTCCTTCATGAGTTCGTCCACCTCCCACAGGCGCGGATTCTCGACGACGCCCAGCATCCGTTTCGCGATATTGTAAAAGGGTAGGAAGGCTTTTTCGCCGCCGAGTTTCTTGACCGTATCGGTTTCGAAGAATTTCTTTTTGGGAACGTAGAGCGTGTTCGCGTAAACCAGGCTGCCGCCGCCCACGCCGGCGCCCGAGAGGACCATGACGTGGTTCAGGATGTTGATGCGCTGAATACCATAGCAGAAGAGCTTCGGCAGCCAGAGAAACTTGCGCGTGTTCCAGTTGGTCTTGGGGAAGTCCTTGCCGTTCCAGCGTTTCCCGGATTCCAGCACGGCTACTTTATATCCCTTCTGACTCAGGCGCATGGCGGAAACACTGCCGCCGAAACCGGAACCGATGATGATGTAATCGTACTCTTCCATGAATTCTCTCCCCGAGGGTCTTTGTATAGTCCTGTGTGGAAAATAACGTCCGCGCCGGCAATCACTAAATAAATGGACGACCGTTCATTTTCTGCCTGCGGCGGGTTTCGGAGGAAAAAAGACGCGAGAAATCGCCGTATTTGCCGATATCGATAGAGGAGCGGAAGAAAGACGCTCCTGAACACGAAGACAAAAGAGACATAATTGATGCGCGTAGTAAGTCTGGATCAAAATAAAACCGCCCGTACGGGCAATCGCGGAGCCAAACGCTCCGAAAAATCCGGTGAAACGGGAGGCGCGGCCTCGGCGACCCGTTCCCCCTTCATGCAAATCCTGGAAGAGGTCCTGTCGCCGGACGCCGCGGACACGGGCGATCTGCGCGAACTCTGGTCCCAGCTCCCCGACGCCGAGCGGGAACTCCTCGAACATCAGAGCGACGCGAATCTGCGCGCGTATCGGGAAATCGTCCGCGCCATCGCCGCGGCAACCTTAAAGAAGAACATGCACGTGAAGAAGATTCGCCGCAAGAATCGCGCGGGCGAAATGGTGGAACTATCCATCGTCCAGGTCGTCGACGAACGCCTCCAGAAGATGGCGCTCATGATGCAGTCCCCCGGCAACTCCGCCTTTCAAATGCTGCGCGCGGTGGAAGAGATTCGCGGCATGCTCATCGACACCCGCGACTACGAAATGAGCTAAACGCCCCGGGCCTATACAATCTTTAAGTTACCGTCGAACAGATAGAGCCGGTCGTCATTGGCGGGCTCAAGCCAGCGCACGGTATCCTTCATGGGCGTGTACTGCAGGAAGTTCGTCATCAAGGACGGCTTGCCGGCCAGCACATGAGCTTCCACGTCCAGTA
>CAZGYS010000044.1:4122-14959 GCA_964530305.1 uncultured Leptospiraceae bacterium | reverse complement strand
CCTTACGATCCTTGACGATATTCTCTTCCTTGCGCGTAAGAACCTCACGCCCCATGCCTTCCTTATAGTATTTCTCAATGGCGTCGATGGTTTGCACCTTACAAAGAAAGTTCGTTTCTCCCATTCCACCCTTGTTCAACATGACCAGGCTGGGGGTGAAAAACGTGCCGCACTCCGAGCAATGTACGCGATTGTCCTCGCGCTGGATGCGCGTTTTTTCATAACCTTCGGGCACGAAGGGATTGCGATAGTACCGCGCCAGTTCCGCGCGTGAATAGGTTTTCTTGCATTCGGGACAACGGGAAAATTGAATCAGCTCCGTTTTGCCGATGGTTATGGGCTCATCGCCGCCGGCGCGATTCAGTTCGCGGATCTCTTGCAGAGCCTGCATGTTTTCCTTAATGTCGCCCTGGCCGATGCTGACCTGCACGGTGGACGGGTCTCCGGCGAAAATCCCGTAACGAAGATCTTGTTCCTCGAACTCCGCCGCGCGCTGGACCAGAAATTCCTCCAGGGCGTCCACGGTGGTCAGGTCATCCGAGCGTATTGAGGGCAGGCCGTCTCCCATGCTCAAGAGCGCATCTATTTCGTCCTGAGACAATGAACCATCATTCAACGGCATATGATATTAGACGCGAAGACGCGGCGTTGTTCAAGAAAAATATCTACGCGTCATGAGCAGGGGCATCCCGATGGCTATCAAAGTGGGAACATTTACCAAATAGAGATTGAACCAGGCGCCGTGCATAATACTCACCGTGGAGTCCACGGTAAACCACAGCAGCAGGCCCGCGGCGATTGCGTCTCGGCCCCAGGTCAGGCGACGACTCCACGTGAATCGCACCAGAAAGTACTGAGCCGTGAAATAGCCGGCCAGCGCACCGCCCAGGGAGCCCAAAAGAAAACGGCGAAAGCGATCATCCGCGGCGGGAATGTCGGCGGCCCAGAAAAATTCGCGGATGTGGTTCGCGTAGATATCGAACGGGTCCGGAGAGGCGAAAATCGCCGTGAACACGCCCTGCGCGGCCGGCAGGATACTGGCAATCAGCATCCAGCGATACCAGAACTGAAACTCGCGGTCCGGTTCGCCCGGCTCTCTTGATCCTTTTAGCGGGCGAAAGCGATACATGAGCGCCATGGCCGGCAACAAAAGAAGCATGGGTGCGATGTTCATCATCCATACGTTAAAGACGGCGCCGTAAAAAACGGAAATCGCCGAGTCGATCACGAACGAAATCAACAGAGACGCGGTCACGGCCGGTTGAACCCAGCGCCTTCGCCGTTTCCAGCCGTGCCAAACGATGAGCGCCAGCATGGCCCAGCGTCCCGCCTGAGTGCCGCCCAGTTGACCCAGGGTCAATGCCTGAAAGCCGGCCGCCCCCGGGGACGGAGCACCGCCCTCAAAAAAGATATCGCGTAAGGCCTGGTTATAGGGTTCGAAGAGAAAGGAATCGCCGAAGAAGGCCAGGGTCCCGCCCGCGAACGCGAAACACGCGCAAACGCCCGCGCCGTACCAGCGAAGGGGTCCGGTCATGCTTCAATAACCGACGGAAAACAGCGGTTTGCGTTCTTCGATGAGACGTTCGGCTTCGTCGGCCGGAATGGGGCGACTGTAATAGAAACCCTGCATGTGATCGCAGTCCACCATGCGCAGGTACTTCAACTGTTCCTCGTTCTGCACGCCTTCGGCGATGACCTGCAGCTTGAGGCTGTGCGCCATTTTAATGATGGCGTAAGTGATGGCTCCGTCGGCTGAATTATCGGGGATGTCCTTGATGAAGGCCTTGTCGATTTTCAGCGAATCGATGGGAAAGCGTTTCAGGTAACTCAAGGAGGAATAACCGGTGCCGAAATCGTCGATGGCCAGTTGGACGCCCAGGGCCTTGAGCTCCTTGAGGCGAAGAATGGCTTCGTCTTCCTGGCCCACGAAGACGCTCTCCGTGAGTTCCATCTTCAGGCGCGAAGGTTCGAGCTTCGTATCCTCCAGCGCGCGGCGAACCATGTCGATCAGCCCCGGATGCTGGAATTGCCGCGCCGAGAGATTTACGGACACGAAGAAGTGATGGCCTTGATTACTCCAGATGACGTTTTGCGCGGCCGCCGTACGCAGCACCCATTCTCCCAGGGTGACGATGAGCCCCGTTTCCTCGGCTACGGGAATAAAATCCGCCGGCGAAATCATGCCGCGCTTCTCGTGATTCCAGCGCAACAGCGCCTCCACGCCGGAAAGGCGACCGGACTGAATGTCCATGATGGGCTGATAGTATAATTGCAGGTCTTCCTGTTTAATGGCCCGCCGTAGATCGTTTTCGAATTCGAGAATGGACATGGCCCGGGAATGCATGGACTGATCGAAGAGTGCGTGCGGCAGTTTTTGGGCGCGCGCCCTTTGCATGGCCACTTCGGCGTCCCGCAGGATCTGTTCGGGTTTGCCGTAACCGGACGCGGAGAGGGTAATCCCGATGCGCGCTTCCAGAAACACTTCGAAGCCGCTTAACTGAAAGGGCTGGGAAAGTTCCTCGGTGATGCGCACGGCGATTCGCGACGGCTTACTGATGTCCTTCACGTCCCGGATGAGTACCGTGAACTGATCGGCGCCGTGACGGGCTACGGTGTCGTCCTCGTCGACGCACTTTTCAATGCGCTTGGCGATGGTGATGATCAGGCGATCTCCCGTGGGATGGCCCAGGGTTTCATTGATCAGGCGAAAGCGTTCCATGTTCAGAAACAGAACGGCGAAACCGTCCTCGGTTCCGTGGGCCGCTCGCTGAAAGGCCTGCTGCAGGCGGTCGGCGAAGAGCGTACGGTTCGGCAATCCGGTAAGGGGATCGTTGACGCGTTGCTCGGTGATGTCCACCAGGGAGCCCACCAGGCGATAGGGCTTGTGTTCTTGATTGCGCACTACCGTCCCGCGACAAACGGCCCAGCGATACGTGCCCTTGCGATGCAGCACGCGATGCTCGATCTCGAAGTTGTCCATCTTGCCTTCCAGCAAGGCGTCCGTTTCCGTGCGAACGCGATCCACGTCTTCCGGATGAATGCGAATAAACCATTCGTCGGGCGAAGGGCCGATTTCGTTCTCTTCGCAACCGACCATGCCGATCCAGGCGCGGGAGTAATAGACTTCTCCCGTGATCAGATTCCAGTCCCATAGACCTTCGCCGCCGCCCCGCGCCGCGAGAGCCGAGCGTTCCTCACTCTGACGCAGGGCGTCTTCCGCGCGCTTTCGCGCCGAGATGTCCATCATGATGCCGGCGGAACCGACGATTTCATTCTGGTAATCGTAAAGGGGCGTGCCGCTCACTTCCACCCAGAGGGTGCCGCCGTCCTTGCGACGAATCTGCAAGGGGTAGCGGTCCGCGACGCCGTCCTTGCGAAGCCGCGCTTTTTCCTGGGCATAGGGAATTTGATCCCGGGACAGAAACATTTCCGGCGATTTACGTCCCAGGAGGTCGTCCTCGGAGTAGCCGGTCATTTCGCACAGGCGGCGATTCACGAACTGAATCACGCCCTTCGTGTCGATCTGAATAATGCCTTCGTTGATGTTTTCGATAATCGCGCGATAGCGCAGGACCTTCTCCTGGTCGTTGATACCCGGCTCCAGCGGGCTGCCGTACATGACGCTTTCGGGAGGCGGCCCGAGGGCATCCTCGGATAGAGACAGGGAGAGTCCGCATTTGTCCGCCAGGCGATTCGCGGCGGAAAGCAGATCACGCAAACGGTCCGGGTCGATATCCGACGTTCCGTTCGCGGTCAATTGGTCGATATGACCAACGAGTTCATCTATGCGCGGGTCCTCGGCCATAACTAGAGCCCGAAATCGGGCGAATCTCATACTTATTGCGTGGGCGCGAGCACGTCAAATGAATTGGTAAAATTGCCGAAGGTATGTAGACGGGGCGGAGCAGGCGCGGGTTATGTCTCCTTGGAGCTTCCGAGATGCGTACGGGCATTGCACTATGCTATTGTCCAATCATAGGGGGCCCATGTGATCCGAAAATTCTCATAGGCGGGGTCATTCACATAGATCCGGATGAAATCGCCTCGATACATACGGAAGATTTCCGAGCAGCGAATGGTTTTTTGCTCGGGATCGACGCGGAATTCGGCATCCGTGAAGGCCTTCTCCGCCATGGCGAGCTGCTCCTCGATGTTTTCGGCGTCGTAGAAGGCGATGGGGGGGCATGAGAGCGCCCCGCAGTTCAGGGCGAAGTGAATGCGATAGTCCAGGCTCTCCATGACCAGCTTTCGGCGTTGATCAATGAACAAGAATTGCGGGATGGGCTTGTAGGGAGCCCGGCGATTGGCGCGCAAGATGCCGTGCTCGATGTCGTCCAGGGACATGCGAAGCGCGCCGATTCGGAATTTCGGCAGAAAGAAGATGGTGGGATTCTTCATCATGCTGCCCCGCACCCTGCGCTTGATGATCAAGTAATTCGTCAGACCATTGTAGACATTGATCCAGAAGGCCTTCTTCGCGGCTGCCCCCGTGAGCGTCGTGACGTCGAAACTTTCCGCCGCCCGGGCATGGGCGTCCAGAATCGCCTCATCGACGCTATCCCCGGCCACGTACTTCGCCTTCGCGATTTTTAAATCCCGCGAAAATTGTTCCGAACTGAATTCGCTCAACCCTTCAACCTTTAGACCCTTCCACCTTTTGACCCGGCTCCACGAACACATCCAGCGACTCGATGACGCGGCCCTCTTGCTTGAACTTGATGATGGAGAGAATCGCCTCGATGACCACCCAGACCGCCAGCACCATCAAGACGAGACCGACGGTGAACAGAGGCCATGCCTTCTTGGCCAGGAAGGTCGTGATGTTGGAATACATGGCCAGCAAGGTCGCGCCCAATAGAAAGACCATGGGAATGCCGGTGAAGTACCAGGGCTTGCCGCGTTTCAGTAAGTAAAGCGTGATGGCCAGCAGCGCCAGACCGGCCAGCAGTTGATTGGTCGTGCCGAAGAGCGCCCAGAGCGCCAGTCCCGCGGGGCGACCATCGATCTTGTAGAACGCGAAAAAGGCGATGGCTCCGATGGCCAGCAGTCCGGCGATGAAACGATTGCCCAGGGGTTTGACCTTAAGGGTTTCGCTCATCTCCTCAATATTGTATCTTAGTAATCGCGTCGCGCTGTCCAGTGAGGTTAGCGCGAAGCTGACCACCACCAGCGAAATAAATGTCGAGCCCAGCTGGCGGTTGATGCCCAGCGCCTCCAGAAAAGACGACGAACCCTGAATAAAGACGCCGATCTTCGGGCCCAGGCCCTGCATGCTGCTCCAGGAGCCGTAGTACTTGTCCCACATCTCGGGATTCACGCCCGCGGTGGTGGCCAGTACCGCCAGGAGGCCGAGCATGGATTCGCCGATCATGCCGCCGTAACCCACGGGGCGCGCGTGGGTTTCCTTATCGAGTTGCTTGGCCGTGGTGCCGCTGGAGACCAGACTGTGAAATCCGCTGGCGGCTCCGCATGCGATTACGATAAACACGAAAGGAAACAGACCCGGCGCGCCTTCCGGTTCCGGAATCACCGGCGCGTTTACGAACTTCGGCTGCAGGACGAAGAAGCCGGTGTACATCGCCCCTAAACCTAGATATAGAAGGAAGCTGTTTAGAAAATCGCGTGGTTGCAGCAGCGTCCACACCGGCATGACCGAGGCTATGAACGCGTACGCCAGGAGAATCACCATCCAGGTGTTGACGGTCCAGATGCTCGTGTCGTCCAGAGTCAGGGCGCTCACCAGCGCCGGGTTACCGGCCACGTAAGTCAGCACCAGCGTCAGCGCGAAACCCACCGGCGCCAGTATCTTCCAGGACATGCCGCGCTTGTGACCCAGAAAACCCATGATGGAAGCGATGATCATCAGACCGAAGGAAGGAATCACGGCTTGAGGAAAATGAATGGATGCTTCCGCCTGGGTCTTCGGCGGACTGAATAGAAACGCAATCACGAAGGCGAAGACGCCCATGGCCAGCGCCACCAGGAAAAAGATAATGATGTGAAAAAGAGTCTTCGCGCGGGGACCGATGATGCCCTCGGCCGCCTTGCCGATGGAAAGGCCCCGGGCGCGCAGGCTTACCACCATGGAACCGAAATCATGCACGCAACCCACGAAGATTGCGCCGAACAAAACCCAGAGCAGGGCGGGCAGCCAGCCCCAGATCACGGCCACGGCGGGACCCAGCATGGGTGCCAGGCCGGCGATGGAGGCGAAATGATGACCGAAGAGGACCCAGGGACTGGTGGGCACGTAGTCCACGTCGTCGCGACGAGCATGGGCCGGCGTCTTGACGTCGGCGCGAAGTTCGAAAATTTTAACCGCCAGGTATCGGCTGTAGAATAAATATCCGCAGGCGTATCCGGCTAGAGCCACCGCGGCGACGAGTGCTGCATTCATATCGGGACGAAAATCGCGATGCGCGGACGCCAGGTCCAGCCAAAAAGATGGGCGGGAAGGACGATTGAGTTCGCGTGCTTAGATGTCTTCGAAGGGAACAATCACATCGCCCAGGCGCGCGCGGCCGGAGAACTGCACGACCTTTTTTTCCACTTCGGCGTAGTCGACGGTATTGATCACGAACCCCGGCTCCAGTTCCGGGGGGCCTTCGCCCAGCCAGGGCTTAAGAATATCGCGCGCGAAATGGATGAGAAACATGGTCACGGCGTCCGGGTCGGCCCAGACGTCGTCCAGGTTCGGCCATTGCATTTCGCGCAGAATCAATTCAAGCGGTTCGGGATCCGGATCCGGCAGGGGACGCCGGTCCCGCGCGTATTCCGTGTAGAGGCGTTCACTTGCCTCGCGGACATAGGCGATGGGCGGCGCCACGCCGTAACGACACTCGGGTAGACCGGCCGTAACCCAGGGTTGGCCAAAGTTTACGGACCGGAGGGAAAGATCCTCGGCCAGGCAGGGGCTTCCGTCGGCCCAGTAGTACGCATGATGCCCGGAATATTTATCGCGCAGTGCTCCGGGATTGCTCATTGATTCAAATTCTCTTCAGTCCGCGTATTTCCAGTCTTTGTGCGCGGTAAGGCGATTTTGAGCAAGTGAAATTAGGGAGTGGGAAAAGGGTTACGTGGAAGCGCGCGAAGGTCTAGAGCTCAGATTCTCTTTGTCGGGCCTTCTTCGAATGTGGGCAATGGCGATGATGAAAATATCGTCCCGTCTATCCTGGTAAATTATCCGATACGGAAACCGGGCCACTTCAAAGAGTCGACATCCGGAAAGAGTGGGGCGTCCGCCGTCGGGGCGTCGGCGGATGTGGGTCATGGTTCTATCTATGGCTTCTACAAAGCGGTCCGCTAATTCTACACTTTCCTCATTCAGGTAAAGGCGGGCATCGTTTAGTTCAATCCGAGCCAGAGGGTGAAAGTTGAAGTTTTTCACGGCGTTCTTTCTGCTTCCGCTTCATTTCGGCCATGACCTTTTCTCCATCCAAAAGGATGGACGGATCCGCCTCGGCTTCCGCGATGCGTCGGTTCAGTTCCGCCTCCATTTCGCGATCCGCAATCCAGCCCGAGAGTTCCTCTTGCTCTTTGGGGGATAATGCGTCGTATGCTTTCTTGAGCTCTTCCAGAGACATGCTTCCAGTATAGCATCTTGTCCGGCTATGTCAAGCGCGGTATGGCGGTCGAGATATGGCCGGCGGCCGGGTTGCTTACCACAAAATGTGTCGGTAGTCAAACGAAAAAATTTCGCGCGTTGTCGTCTTAATGCACTAACTCATTCTGTCAGGTGTACCGAACGACCATCCGGATCTTCCGTGATATAAAATCCATCGCGCTCTTTCGTTTCATATCCGGCGGCTCGCAATTTATCCATGACGTTGGTGGGATTTTCGATCTGAAATCCGATTCGCGTCCGCCGTGAACCGGCTTCATCGCCTCCACCCGGATAGAGTTCCAGAACGATGCCTTCGAGTTCTCCGGCGAAGTGCTCGGGACCGTTTCCATGCTTTTCGCGCGCGAAACTCACGCCCAGCAGTTCGTAGTATTTTCGCGATTCTTCGATATCCGCGCAGTACAGCACGACCAGGTTCAACCTCAATCGCTCTTACCTTCGCGAACTTCGGCCGGTGCCTTCGACTTATAGTGAGAGCCCCACTTGCGCAGGTGTTCGATGATGGGAATGGATGATTCGCCCAGGCGCGTCAGGGAGTACTCCACGTGGGGTGGGACTACATTAAAGACTTCGCGGTTTACCAGGCCGTCCCGCTCCATCTGACGCAATTGCTCGGTGAGCATCTTATGGGTGATCTTCCCCAGGTCGCGCTTGAGTTCATTGTAGCGGCGCGGCTTTTCGCGCAGGCGCCACAGGATGGGCATCTTCCACTTGCCGCCCACCTTGTCCAGCGCCAGCTCAACTGGATTGTTGTACTCCTTGCCACCGAATTCAAAAGCAGGCATGAGTCCCTCCCTTGCACTTACGAATAGGATAGTATATCACGAAAAGGTGCATACTTGACGAGTCCGCAAGTACATTCTATCTTACGACTCAAGATAGGAGGAATGCCGGTGAGCGCAAACGCAAACATTTCGAGCCAGGAGAAAAAAATCGCCGTGGTGGGAACGGGGAACGTGGGTCGGGCCCTGGGGCGAGCCTTCGCGCGTGCTTCGCGACCGGTGGTTTTCGGTGCCCGGGATCCCGGAAGCGATAAAGCTCGCGCCGCGGCGGATACCGGCGTGGCCGTCAAAACCGCGGCGGAAGCCGTCGCCGAGGCGGAAATCGTCGTCATCAGCCTGCCCGCAGCGGCCGTCCCCGAATTCATTCAAACGGTCAATTTATCCGGCCGCGTCGTCGTGGACGCCACCAACAGCATTCGCCCGGTGGACGAGTCCGGGGCGACGGCCTTCGATTTGCTGGCGCGCGTGCCGGACATTCGCCTGGTGAAGTGCTTCAACAGTACGGGTTTTGAAAACATGGAGAATCCGGCCTACGGCGATGAGCGGGCCGATATGTTCATGGCCGGAGACGATCCGGAGGCGAAGGCGCTCGTTCGGGAGCTGGCGCGTGACGCCGGTTTCGGGGAATGTCACGACGTGGGCGGCGCTTCGGCCGCGCCCCTGCTGGAAAAACTTGCCGTGCTGTGGATAACCCTTTCGCGCGGCGAGCTGGGGCGGAATTTCGCCTTTAAGATCATCAAGCATTGAGGTTTAGTTCGAGCCGGCCCATGCTTCCATATCGCGAATCGCCAACGCGAATTTTTGAAGGCCGGTATCCAGCTCCTTGCTGACCTTGAGGCCGGCCTGTTCGTAATGGTAGGAGCCGGAATCGCCCGCGGCGAAACCAATACTCCGTAGAATTTCCAGGGCTTTTTCGGGCGGCGCGCCGTTGACGCGTTTCTTCTCCAGACCTTCCACGGCGCTCTTCAGGCTGGTTGAGCCGGCGCGGCTGATTGTCACCAGGCGCCTGGGCAGGGGTAGATCGATTTTCGCGGCGCCGTTTTTTTGCTCGTGGCCCATGATGATGTCCACCAGGCCGCACTCGTGTACGCGATACTTATCCCATGCCTCGAGAATAAGACCGGTTTCGCGCGGCGCGATGCTCGTGACCTTCAAGTCGGGTCGCAGCAATTTTTCGGGAGGGGGAAGTTTCAGGTCGGCTCCCTCCGCCAATACGGAACGGGGTTCGTAACCGTTTTCGCGGGCGATGCGACCCAGTGCGTCGGAAACGAGATAGGGCGCGAGATAGTCGTAGTAAATTTCGAGAACGGAAGCGGCGGTTTCGCCTCCGCGGGCCTTGTAAACCTCGGGGCGCGCCTTGGCGTAGCAGCGCGCGATGAGGCGATCATTCTGCTCTCGATCCAGGGGCGGGGCCGTGCAACCCGGGATCGAGAGCATTAAGAGCAGACCGAAAGCAGCGGCGCCCACCGATAGTGGACGCGATTTGAGCGAGTCGGCCCGCCTCATGATTATTTAGCCGGTGCGGCCGGAGTTTTAGCTTTGTTTTCCGCGACGATCTTCTTGCTCTCCGTCGCGTTCGGCAGCCAGAGCTCGGAGATCAAGACGTACTGCATCAGAACCGGAATGCGATTCATGGCCAGAATACCG
This sequence comes from uncultured Leptospiraceae bacterium, assembly GCA_964530305.1. Taxonomy (GTDB): domain Bacteria; phylum Spirochaetota; class Leptospiria; order Leptospirales; family Leptonemataceae; genus CAZGYS01. The sequence continues at coordinate 4,909 of CAZGYS010000044.1, read as the reverse complement.
AAAGCGGAGGATTTCTTGAGGTTGGCCGTGCCCAGTTTGACGGTGTAGATGCGCTTGCCCTTGCCGTCGGTGACCTTGGCTTTCTTGCCCTTATCGGCGAACTCTACCTTACCCAGGGAGTTCTTGTTGCCTTCGCCTTCCCACACGTTCAGGAATTTTCCCTTCAGACGTACCGACAGGGGGTTTTTGTTTTCGTCATTATCGAAAATGCGAACGGCGTCCGGGTCGCGATTGACTTTCCACAGGAGTTTCCCGGCGTCGTCGCGGACCTTGAAGCCCTTGGGCGTGTAGCTGACCTTGGCCACGACGGTCGTTTTGGCTTTGTCGATGTTCTTTTTGTCCGTAACGCCTTTTGCCAGGTCGTAACGACGTTTGCCCAGGTTCGTGAAGGTGGCTTTCAGAATGGAGGTGCGATTGTCGAACTCGACTGCCATGCGCTCGCCCTTGTATTTGAAGACGGCGATGTCCGCGCCATTGTGGTTCAGGCGAAAGCGATTCGGATCTCCCGAACCCTGATCTTTCTTACAGGCCGCGCCGGTCATTAGAGCCGCCGCCAGAGCCGCGGTCATGATTCCTCGATTCAATTTCATTCAGTTCTCCCTCGGAATTTTTGGTTTAGTCTGGGCGATTCGCGCTCTCGAAAATCGAGGCCGCCGCCGAGTCGATAATCGGATCAGTATTCGGATTCCAGCGAGTCTTCCTCGACCGGATTGCGATAATACAGCAGTCGACATTTATCACAGGCGCTTTTGAAGCGTGCGTTCTTGAAGGCTTTCCAGAACATGCC
>CAZGYS010000044.1:0-4112 GCA_964530305.1 uncultured Leptospiraceae bacterium | reverse complement strand
GTCCTGAATCTGTATGGAGTGGAGCTAAAGAAATTTCCAGAACATGCCTTTCTTGTATTCGTGAATATGGATCTTGTACGCGAAGTCCGGCGCGAAGTATCCGCAGAAACGATACTTCAGAACGACATGGGGATCTTCACGGTACAGCGCGAAACGTAGTTCGGGAATTTTCCAGTAGATGCAGTTATCGACGATGCGATCCTTCATCATATTGTCGAGCTGGATCTCGTTGTTGGTGGAAATGCCGAAGAGCTTGCGATTCTCGTGTACGATTTCCTTCGTTTTTTGAATCTGCTTGCGACCGTAGTTATTGGACTGGTTGTTTAGAATCTTCGCTTCCAGGTGGAAGGATTCATCCGGCTCCACCAGTTTGTTGAACAGTTCGATTTCTTCCTTGAGGTGTTCATGATTCAGGACGAATTTTACGATCTTACGACCGGGCCAGGACTTTGCCAGGCGAATATTGTCGGTGTAGAGTTCGTGGGGCGTCAGATTGATCGTGCCCTTGTGCCACTTCTCCGGGATGTAATCGATCACCGAATGAGTGAAGACCATCTTGTCACCCGGCAGGCGCGAGGCGTCCACATGGGTCAGGTCCTCGGGTTTGTATTGGTAGGAAGTATACAGAAAAATGTTTTCCACGTGGGGCGCGACGCGCTCCAGGAAATCATTAATGCGCGGATACAGGATCGGTTCCCCACCCGAGAGCATGAGGCGTTTGGGCTTTTCGTCTTCCACGACCCGCGCGTAGAAATCCATGATCTCATCCGAAGTGCCCTTTTCGTACAGCTCTTGAAAGCGCGGGTTTTTCTTCCAGGTGGAACACCAGACGCATCGGGCTTTGCACGGATAGGGAACCTGGATCCGCATTTCCTCGAAATGGGGACCGTTGGTGGAATAGGTGCCGTCTTCCAGCTTCTGACGGGTAATTTGATCGATGGCCAATGTAAGGTCTCCGATTGAAGATGAGGTCTGTGAAATCTCTCGACTCTGAATTTGATTCCGGTTTGATTTCCGAATCAGGCACGCGCGTGGAGCCGCGCGAACCGTAAATCGCCGGGCGCGAAACTGAACCAGAATTCAGGGTAATTCCGCCGTCGTCCAGTAAAAAGCCTGAGAATGGCGATTGACCCTCGCGCCGGACTCAAAATTCTGGCGGTCGTTATGAGCCTCATCGATACGCATTGTCACCTGGATATCGTTCAGGGGCGCGGAATTGAACCCGAGGAGTCCCTGCGCAACGCTCATGAAAACGGGGTTGAATCCCTGGTGCAAATCGCCACGGACTTGAGCTCTTCTCGAGCGAATCGTGAACTGGCCGAGCGCTTTAATTCCGCGAACAACGGGTCCGGGGGTAATGAGGCGGGCCCGTCCCTCTACTGGACGGCCGGGCTGCACCCCGAGGCCGCCGATGATCTGGGCGGCCTCGACTCCATCTTCGACATCATCCGCGAAAATCGTGACGCGGAATATTTCCTGGGCGTGGGTGAAACGGGCCTGGATTATTTTCACACGCTGGAGCACGTGGAAAACCAGAAGAAAAGCTTCGGCCGTCACCTGGACATCGCCAAAGAACTGAAATTGCCCGTGGTCCTGCATACCCGGGACGACAGCCGCTACGTGCCCGGCAAGACCGGCGCCATCACGGACGCGCTGGACATGGTGCGCGCAAGCGAAGGCGTGCGCGGCGTACTGCACTGCTTTACTTACGGCTACGAGGAAGCGAAACCCTACGTCGACCTGGGCTGGTTCGTTTCCTACAGCGGCATTCTAACTTTTAAGAACGCGAAAGTAGTTCAGGACGGCGCGGCGCGCTTGCCCCTGGAATGCCTCATGGTGGAAACCGACGCGCCCTTTCTGGCGCCGACGCCCTTTCGCGGTAAGACCAATCAGCCCGCCTATGTTCTTCATACCTTTGAATACCTGGCCCAGCTGCGCCACGAGCGAAACGGCGAAGACCCGGAGCTGGTGAAACGCACCGTCTACGAAAACTCACTGCGCTTCCTCAAGTGGAAGCACGAACTATGATACGAATCGCATCGCGAACAAACAGAGGACCGTATGCTTGATCTCAGATCCATTCAGGAAAATCCCGCCATGCTGGAGGACATCCTGGCTCGTCGCCGTTTCAAGGGCGTGAACGTCCCCGAACTAATGGCGAAGCTTGAGGAATCGCGCTCCCTCAAATCGAAAATCGACGGACTGCGCGGCGAACGCAATAGCGCCAGCAAGGAAATCGGTCAATTGATCGGTCAGGGTAAGAAGGACGAAGCCGAAAAGCGCAAGAGCGAAGTCAAGGGCCTGGGAGATGAAATCCACGGGCTGGAGGAAAAGTACCACGGCATCCAGGAAGCCATGGAACTGGATCTTCTGCTCTTGCCCAATGTCATCGACCCGGACGTCCCCGACGGCGAAGACGAAACCGCCAACAAGGAAATTCGTGTCGAAGGCAAAAAGCCCGAGTTTTCCTTTGAGCCCAAAAAGCACTACGACATGGGCGAAGCCATGGGTATCTTCGACTTCGAACGCGGCGTCAAGTTGGCCGGGTCGCGCTTTTATACGTATCGCGGTCTGGGCGCCCGCCTGGAGCGAGCCCTGATCAGCTTCATGCTGGATCTCCATACCGAGGAGAACGGCTATACCGAAATGTGGGTGCCTTCGCTTATTAATGAAGAAGGCATGATGAAGAGCGGTCAGTACCCGAAATTCAAGGGCGATTTTTACGACCTTGAAAAAGACGGTCTGGCTTTGATTCCCACGTCCGAGGTTTCGCTGGTGAACCTGCACACCGACGAGATCATCGACGAGAAGGATTTACCCATCGCCCTGACCACCGCCACTTCGTGCTTTCGCCGCGAAGCGGGCGCCGCCGGCAAGGACAACCGCGGTCTCGTGCGCGTGCACCAGTTTCAAAAGGTGGAATTGGTGCAGGTCGTGCATCCGGATAAATCCCACGAGGCCCACGAGCAAATGCTGGCCCACGCGGAGAAGGTGCTCCAGCGTCTGGGTCTGCATTATCGCGTCCTGCTTTTGTGCTCGGGCGATATGGGGGCCACCGCGGCCAAGACCTACGACCTGGAAGTCTGGATGCCGGGTCTGGATCGCTGGCTGGAGATTTCGTCGGTTTCCAATTGCCTGGATTATCAGGCGCGGCGGGGTTTGATTCGCTATCGCCCCGAGGGGCCGAAAAAGAAACCGGTGCTGGCGCACACCTTGAACGGCAGCGGACTGGCGGCGGGCCGAACGCTCATCGCCGTGATGGAAAATTATCAGAAAGAAGACGGGACATTCGAGATCCCCGAGGCCCTCAAGCCCTACATGCGCATGTAAGTTCGCGGCTTTGAATCAGCCGGTTGCCTGGCTTTCGCCGTCGGCCGCCGCGTCTTCGCGGGCTTCGCGTTCTTTATCTTCGCGCAGGCGATGAATCATTTCCTGCGCCTGCTGCTTGAGATACCCGGCCAGGGTGGCCGTGGAGATGAATTCCAGTTTGACCAGAACTACGCCCAGGCGACCGCCTTCGGCCTCCTGAACCTTGAGAGCTTCCTGCAATTGCTCGCGGGTTATTTCGCCGCCTTCCAGCAGCATCTCACCAATAAGCGGTCTTTTTGACATATTGAGGCCTGATTCGGGATTGGCCGGCCAGCAAGCGCCCGGCGATACTATAATAGACGAATATTTACCGTGATGGTCACGGGGGGAAGCATTAACGGAGGCCGGAATTATACCGCGGCGCCGACTTCCTGGTTGAATTCAGCCCATTCGCCGGAATCGGCATCGGACGCGGCGATTCGGGCCTCTCGATCCCGATGTTCCCGATAGTCGGAAATGGCGCCATTGGTCTGCAATTGTAGATATCGGCAGAGAATCCCGGTGGTGATGTAGCGTTCCTGAACCAGAATGACTCCGATGCGTCCGCCGCGCTCTTTTTGAACTTCCAGGGCGTGGTCCAGTTGTTCCTGACTGATCTCGCCGCCGTCCACGAGCATGGTACCGATAAACTGCTTACTCATGCCTGATTAGACGAATGGGAAATCGCCCCGCGGAGCCGATCCGGAAAAAGAAGCCCGCCGAGAGCCGTTTTAACCGAAACTTAATAGGCGCATGCAACTGGC
>CAZGYS010000043.1:9301-19451 GCA_964530305.1 uncultured Leptospiraceae bacterium | reverse complement strand
CGGGAAGTCAATTCCTTCCAGCCCTGCCAGTCGTTCTCATCCAGGCCGTCCTCTATAGATATGATCGGATACTTACCGGTTAATTCCTCGTAAAAATCCACCAGTTGTTCCGGCGTTTTCTCCGGATTTTGCTCCGCTCCCAGGGTATAGATGCCTTTCTCTTTGTTATAGAATTCGGAAGAGGCTACGTCCAGAGCCAGTTGAATCTGCTCACCGGGCTTGTAACCGGCCTTCTCGATGGCCATGAGAATCACTTCCACGGCTTCGACATTGGAGCCCAGATTCGGCGCGAAGCCGCCCTCGTCCCCCACGGCTGTGGACATGCCCTTATCGTTGAGAACCTTCTTCAGGTTGTGAAAGATCTCGGCGCCGGCACGCAACGCCTCTCCAAAAGAAGAGAAACCCGTGGGCATGATCATGAATTCCTGGAAGTCCACGTTATTGTCGGCGTGGGAACCGCCGTTGATGATGTTCATCATGGGTACGGGAAGATGTCCGCCGCCGACTCCGCCCAGATACCTGTGCAGGGGCAGACGCAGGGAATTTGCCGCCGCGTGAGCCATGGCCAGGCTGACGCCCAGAATGGCGTTAGCGCCCAGGCGACCTTTATTGTCCGTCCCGTCCAGTTCCAGCATGACCATGTCGTTTTCGCGCTGACGAAAAACATCGCGGCCGTTCAGGGCCGGGGCGATGACGTCATTGATGTTCTTAATGGCGCCGCGTACGCCCTTGCCCAGGTAACGACTGTAGTCGCCGTCCCGCAATTCCAGGGCCTCATGTTCCCCCGTGGACGCGCCGGAAGGAACCGCCGCGCGGCCCAGGCTGCCGTCTTCGGTGAGAATATCCACCTCCACCGTGGGATTACCCCGGGAGTCCAGAATCTCCCGAGCGACCATGTCCAGAATCGGTAATTCGTTCATAATACCATCCATAACTTCTTTAGTTTCTCGCAGGTTTCCGCTTTTTATTACGCGAAACCTGGATTGCGTCCCGGGCAAGGGGTCGAGGGCAAGAACTATTTTTCCTAAAAATGGCTTGCGGCACGGGCCGCCTCCCCGCATGCAAGGGACATGCCCGTACACCCTTTGCTGGTGCATCTACCCATCGCATTCGCTCTATTCGGTCCCGTTTTCTTTCTGGTCCTGCTGCTCGTGATACGTCGCCGCCCCGAGTCGCGCGGCCTGTGGAAGTGGACCATCCTCTGGCAGTTTCTCATGTGCGCGTCCATCTACGCGGCCATGGCTACGGGAGACGGAGACGCGAAAGAGGTTCGTGCCCACATCGGCTCGGAGGCGATTGGACGACATGAGGACGCGGCGGAACTACTATTCTTCATGGCCCTGCTGGCACTGGTCCCGGCCCTGGCCGGCGTCAAGGCCTCGGCTTACGAATTCGCCGCGCGTATAACGGCGACGGTAATGCAAGTCGCGCTGCTCGCTTTCTGCGTGAACACGGCCCGCCTGGGCGGCGAAATCGTCTACAAGCACGGCGGCGCGAAAGCCCACGTTAAGCAAATCAAGAAGGAAACCCAATCGCCGCCGGACAAACCAAACAAGAACTCGCTCCCCGCGCGAACCGCGCCCCTTTCGCAACCCGCAACGCCATGAGCGACATCGTCTTTTTTCCGGGCATGGGCGCCGATGCGAATCTTGCTCCGTTTCATGAGGCAATTCCCGGAAAACACCACTGGGTCGAGTGGGCCGACCCGGCCGGTGCGCGATCCTTAGACGAATACAATCGTCAAATTCGCGTCCGAGTCCCCGCGGTGGTTGATCCTGTTTTCGTGGGTATTTCCTTCGGCGGCCTCCCGGCGATGGCCCTGGCCGCGGAGTATCACGCGCAAGCGGTCTTCCTCATCGGCTCCTTGACTGATGCCGGAGAACTTGCTCCGTGGCTTCGCGCCGCCGGCGTGTTCAGGCACATCGCGCCTTCCATGCTCTTCCACCCGCACTTCATGCCGACCACATTGGTCGCGAAATTGTTCGGCTTGAAAAAGCAAGATCACATACATCTCTTTGCGCGAATGGCCGCGGGCTATGACGGCGATTTCATCAAGCGTCTCTCGGGTTTCGCCCTTACCGAATCCGAGTCATCGCGACCGCCCTGCCCGGTCTATCGCGTACACGGCAGGCGCGACAAAATTATTTCGCGACCTCGCTTCGCCGACCTGTCCGTGGACGGTGGCCATGTTATTTCCATGACCCATCATGACGAAGTGAACGACTTCATTACTCGTCGCCTGCTATCGTCGTGATGCGAAGACGTTTATGTACGCATTTTTGGGGCGTTCGTTTTCTTCTTGACTTTCGCCAATTCTTCAGGTATAGTCTCTCGCCTGCCCGCCGCCGCAAAGCGGCCCACCCGGCGGGAGAGGCCTCCTGCAATCCAGTACTGGTTGCCCACCCGCATCAGGGTGGGATCTTTAAATTGGGGTTAGCCCTTGGGAACGACTAGAGCCAGGCCGCCCGCAATCAGGCCGATGCCGACCCAGTTGGAGGCGGAGAGTGATTCGCCCAGCACGAAGGCGGAGAAGAAAGTTATAATCAGAACACCGCCGGCCATCATGATTGGATAGGCGATGGACAGGTTCAGCCGATTCAAGGCAATCGTATAGAAAACAACATTCAGCGCGAAAAACAGCAGCCCGATGATCAGATAGTAGTTCGTCAGCAGGCGGGGAATCATCTCCACCAGCCCCAGGCCCTTGAGTTCGCCGATGCGTCCCGAACCCAGTTTCAAGAGAATGTTCGCCGATGCATTCAGCGTAAGCGCGATAACCAGAAATATATATCCCATGAGAGAAAGTCCGGTCCGTACGCGGGCCAGTCAATCCCTTTTCAGACTTAGCCGGCCGAACCGAATTCGCGCAACTGCTCGTACAGAACCTCAAAGCGCTCATTGGGAATCCGCCCCCGATCGTCTTGCGCCAGTTCAGGGCGAATGCGATTCACGAAATACATGTCGATTTCGCCTTTGTTCTTCGCCTTAACCTTGCCGCGGTATTCGCATTCGAAGAAGGCTTCCACCCGCTCATGGGTATTGCGCGAAATGTTCACGCGACCGGTGGCGCCGCTGGATTCCATGCGACTCGCCGTATTCACCGCGTCCCCCCAGATATCATAGGCGAACTTCTTTTCGCCGACGACGCCCGCCACCACCGGGCCGGTATTGATCCCCAGTCGCAGTTCCCAGTAAGGCTCATTCTGCATGCGACGCAATTCCTTTACCTGATCCATGAAGTCCTGGATCTCCAGCCCGGCCAGCACCGTGTCGACCGCGTGAGTTCGATTGCGCGTGGGCACGCCGCCGACGCACATATAGGAATCGCCGATAGTCTTAAGTTTTTCCAGATTGTAGCGCTCTACGACGGAATCAAAATACGTAAAACATTCGTCGAGATGCTTGATTAACTCTCGCGGCGAAAGCCCTTCCGCGATCTCGGTAAAGCCCTTGAAATCCGTAAACAGCACCGTCGCGGCCTCGTAGGACTCCGGCGTGGCGTGGCCGTCCTCCTTGAGTTGCTTCGCGACCTTCTTCGGTAGAATATTAACGAGTAGACGCTCCGATTCCTGATAACTGATGTCCAGCTTCTGGCTGTATTTCTTCAGCTCCAACTGCGCGTTTACCAGCTCATGATTTTGCTTCACCGCGTTTTCATACGTGGAGAACAACAGGTTTAGAATGCGCAGTTTATCGGCCGTAATGACGTGCTTCTTCCCGGCATATTCGATTTCCACGCTGTCGGATGCGTTGTCCGACCAGGGCTTGCGCATGGGATTGGCCAGCAGGGAACGAACCCGCAGAATCAAGAACTTCTCATCATAAGGTTTCGTAACATAACCGTCCGCGCCGGACTTCATGCCCTTGATAATGTCCTCGGGTTGCGATAACGAAGTTACGATGATGACGGGCGTCGCCCAGAGCGTTTCGTCGGACTTAACGAAATGACAGAGTTCAAAGCCGGTCATGCCCGGCATTTCCACGTCCGTGATCAATAGACGCGGGGCTACTTCGTGAATCTTATCGCGGGCCTCGGTGCCGGACTTCGCCCATACGACCTTGAAACCGTTTTTCTCAAGCGCCCTTCGCAGAACCACGGCCTGGACGGGGCTGTCCTCCGCGATCATGATGGTAACGCCGTCTTCTTCGGCGGGTAACGGCGATTCGCCTTTCGTCTCAGGAACTTGAGATTCAGGCGTCATGCACTACCCTCCCGTGATGCTCTTGAGCGTAGAGGCGATGGAATCCAGGGGCAGCACGTTCATCACGGCGCCCAGCTCCTTCGCGGCCCGGGGCATACCATAGACCGTACTGGTTTTTTCATCCTGCGCGATGGTGTACCCGCCGGCATCGCGAATCGCCTTGAGGCCGGCCGCGCCGTCGTCCCCCATGCCGGTCAACAGGACGCCGACGCAGGTCTGACGAAAGAATGCCGCCGCGGAATTGAAGGTTACGGTCACCGAGGGCCGATGCCCGTTGAAGGCTTCACCCGGCTCGCATTCAAGGCGACCTTGCGCATCCAGGGTAAGATGAGTCCCTTCGCGCGGAAAATAAACATTGCCTTTCGCCGGAATTACACCCGGTTCCGCCACCTGCACGTTCAAACGACAATTATTGTGAAGCCAGTCGACCAGCCCTTGCATGAAACCTTCGCTGATATGTTGAACGCATAGAATGGGCACCGGAAACGTCTCGGGTAAACTCGCCAGAATACTCTGAATGGCCTGCGGGCCTCCGGTGGACGCGCCCAGGGCCACCGCCCGCACCTGCGCCGGTTTGTCCGGAGCTTTCTCGGCCGGAGCTTCCGCCGGAGTCCCGGTATCCGTCGAGGGCTTGCGGCGACGGGCGAAAACCTTCACGCCGTTTACAATCTTGATCTTATGAACAAGTTCGCGGGTAAGTTCCTCGGAAGGCGCGCCTCCCAGACCGCCCCGGGGTTTCGGCAGCACGTCGACCGCGCCGGCTTCCAGTAACTTGAAGACGGTGGCTTTGTCTTCCTCACGCACGGAAACGCTGATCACTAGAATGGGGCGCGGGTATTTATTCATCGCCTCCCGCGTGAATTCCAGACCGTCCATTTCCGGCATGTGCAAATCAGTGCAGATTACATTGGGGTCCAGCTGGGGAATTTGCTCCAGGGCTTCGCGCCCGTTGCGGGCGACGCCGACCACTTCGAGTTCATTCGACGTGGAGATCATTTTCTTTATCACAGCGATGGCGATGGGGGAGTCATCAACTATCAGTACGCGAATCTTTTCGGCCATGTATCAGATTAACCTCTTCAGCGCGTCGATCAAAAGCGCCTGGTCGAAACCGCCCTTCGTAATATAGGCGTTCGCGCCGGCTTCCAGTCCCTTCTTGCGGGACTCTTCCGATGACAACGTTGTGACGAGTATGACCGGGAGATCCTCAAAGTCGGGATGCAGTCGAATCTTCTGGGTCAGGGTGTACCCGTCCATGTTAGGCATTTCGATATCCGAAACGACCGCATCAATTGTTTTTTCCTTTTCCATTCTGAGTTTATTGAAACCGTCTTTACCGTCCACGGCGACGATGACTTCATAACCGTTTCTTTCCAGAATGCGTTTCTCCTGCATGCGGGTGGTTATGGAGTCTTCCACCAGCAAGACCACCTGCTTGCGCTTCTCGTCCGGTTCTTCGACGATCTCGGTCGGAGTCGCCGGCCGTCCCGCGTGTCCGCTGTTCATCACGCTTTCCAGGAGATCCTGAGGATTGAGCACCATGCATACCTGACCCGATTCGAGAATCGTCGCGCCGGAAACATTACGCACTCTCTGCAGCAGCCCGCCATGGGGTTTCAGTATAACTTCTTGTTCGTCCAGCAGCTCATCAACGATGAGCCCCAGTCGATGTCCGCCGGAGGAGATGACGATGCACGGCAATATCGCGTCGGAACGCATCTCCGTTTTTCGAACCGGCACTTCCAACAGAGGCGTCAGCATCGTGACGGACAAGGGGTCCTCGTTGATTGTAATCGTCTGCCGCCCTTCCAGCGAGAAGACATCGCCTTTGCGCAGCATGTGAGTCAGCTCAACGCTGTCCGCGGGAATGGCGTACAAGTAGCCCCCGGCGGAAACCAGTAAAACACGGGTCGTGGAAAGGGTCACCGGCAAGTTGATGCGAAACAGACTCCCTTGCCCGAAATTGGATTCAACCTCGATGCTGCCCTTTAAGCGTTCCACATTATTGCGCACCACGTCCATGCCCACGCCGCGCCCGGAAACGTCCGTGATCATCTTACTGGTGGAGAAACCCGGCGCGAAGATCAGGGAATACACCTGCTCGGGAGGCATCTCCTCCAGGTCCTCGGGGCGATATAGATTTCGCTTAACGGCGGTGGCCTTGATGCGCTCCACGTCCAGCCCCTTGCCGTCGTCGGAGAGTTCGATAATGATTTTCGTGGAAGTCTGTCGCGCACGAAGGAGTACGGTTCCCGCGCGAGGTTTACCGGCTTTTTCGCGGGCTTCCGGATCCTCGAGGCCGTGATCGATGGAGTTGCGAATCATGTGCATCAAGGGATCCTTGATCTCCTCGATGATGCGCTTGTCGGCCCGGGTATCGCCGCCTTCGATTACGAACTCCGTTTCGCGGCCCAGTTCTCGGGAAAGGTCCCGTACCGTTCGATGAAACAAATTGAAAATCGTAGACAGCGGCAACATACGCACGCTGCGAATGCCGTCTTCCATGCGTCCCGCGATGAGGTCCAGTTTCGCGGAGTCCTCGGCGGCTTCCTGCTTGAGGCGATCCAGCAGTTTACCCATGCCGTCCAGGCGTTCTCGCTGCTCGTCGAAGAACTCCATGAGGCGCTCACTGGAACCCGCGCGACCATTCCCGTCGCGCATGGCTTCGCGCACGTCCATGGCTATATGCTTGATGTCGTAGAATTCCCGGCTCATGTCCTCCCAGCGCGTGATGATCTCCTCGACATCGTCGGGTCGCCGGGAAACCCGAATCTTGGCCACGGTCAATTCCCCGGCCTGCGTCATCAGGGCATCCAGGTGCTCCGGTTTTACGCGAATGGTGTCGATTTGATTGGCGCGCGGGGCCTCGGCCGATTTTCCATTGGCGCTCTTTTTCACGGCTCGCGCCGGACTTGCCTTAACTGGTACCGCCGGAGCGCTTACCTTGACCGCGGTCTTCGCTTCGGGCGCGGGTTCGGTCTTCGCCGCCGACGGCTCCCCTCCGTCGGACTCGCTCTGCGCCGGGGCTACCTCGGCGGCCGGTTCGGCTTGAGGTGCGGGCTCCGCTTCAGCCGCCGGCTCCGCCTCAACCTGGGTGCCCGTCTCCGGTTCGTCGTCCGCCGGGGACCTGGCCTCGGCCTCGGTGCGGATCGCGGGAGTTGTCGGCTGGGTGGGCCTCGGTCTTCGTGTCGCCCGCCGGTTCCCCCTCCACATCAGGCTTGCTTTCGGCGGGGGGCGCTTCCTCGGTAGTTTGAGTAGCGTAGGGTACGGGCGTATCTTCCAGTTCAATTACGGCGATGGACTCATCGCCCGCGGCGGGGGGCGGTTCTTGTTCCGGACGCCAGTCGCTCGGTTCGGGTTGAGGTATGTGTCCCGCCGGAATCTCTTCATCGGCCGATTTCCGCTCGGGTTCGCTTTTCGTTTCGACCGCCGGTTCAGTTTGCGCGGGTTGCGGCGATGGGGCCGGCTCGGCCGCCGGCGCTGATTCAGCCGCGGGTGCTGATTCGGCCGCGGGAGCCTGGGCTGCCCCGGCCCCCTTCTTGCTCGGCAACGGCTTTTCGCCGGTAAGAACATCGACAACGGAAACCACGTCGACGCCGGCTTCTTCACCCGTTACGGCTTCGCGAACGAATTTCTCCACCGCGTCCATGCCGTAGTAGATACGATCAATGGTATCGCTGTCCAACAGGCGATCGCCGCGCTTGGCTTCGCCCAGGGTATCCTCCATGATGTGCGAAAGGGTTTCCACGTCGGAAACACCGAGCATGCGCGCGGCGCCCTTGAGGCTGTGAGCCTCACGGAACACCTCGTCCAGCACCGCCTGTTCGGAGGGATTTTTTTCAAGGGAAAGCAGACCCTGCTCTAAATTGTGCAGGTGTTCTTCGCTTTCGATCTTGAAAAGATCGCGTAGTTCCTCGTCCTCGATCATGAAAAGTTAATCAGGCTTCCCCGCGCTTGCGGCGATGTTTCCCTTCCACCATGCCCGACAGACTCAAGGCGGCGTTGTTCAATTGATGAATCCCCACCTTGGTCTGAGAAATGCCGGTGGCGGACTCCCGCGTGCCGGTGTTGATGACGTTCATCGCCTCGACTACTTCGTTGATGGCGATGGCCTGTTGTTTTACGTTCAATGAAATCTGCTGGGTGCTCTCGAAGTCGCCTTCCATGGATCCGGCCACGCTTTTGAATACGTCCGCCGTTTCCGAAGCCAGATTCGTGCCCTGCTCCACCGTCTTCGTGCCTTCGTCCGTGGCCATTACCGTGGAGTCCGTGGCCTTCTGAATATCGCTGATGATGGCGTGAATTCTATCGGCCGCCTTCTTACTCTGGTCGGCCAACTTACGAATCTCAGACGCGACGACCGCGAAACCCTTGCCGTGGTCGCCCGCCCGCACCGCTTCCACGGCCGCGTTCAACGCCAGCATATTGGTCTGATTGGCCAGATCACTTACGAAGTTCGTGATGTTTACAATCTGGTTGGTCTGTTCGCTCAAATGAAGAATCTGTTCGGCGATGGCGCCGACCTTGTTCTTGAGGCCGCTCATATCGCTGAGCATGTCCGCCACCATCTTTTCGCCCTGCTCGGCCAGGTTCAGGGTGTTCCTGGCGCCGCTGGAAACGGACTCGGCCTGTTCCGCGGTTTGCTGACTGGAGCTACCCAGTTCGGCCATGGTGGTCGTGGTCTGGTTTACGGAGGACGATTGTTGCGAGAACGTCCGTTCCTGTTCATCGATGGTCGCGGCGATTTCGCGCGAAGTAGTCGATAGCGTGTTCACCGCCTCTTTAATAGGCGAGGAAATGGCCCGCGCCATCAGCCAGGTACTGACGATGACCAGCAAGGCCACCAGGCCGCCGAGCACGATCCATACGGTAAGAATCGTATTGAGCAATTTGAGCGCTTCGTCTCGCTCTTCCTCCGCGATGATACCCCAGGGTAAGTCAGGAGAAATATCAAGACGCGTGAACGAACTCAATACCTTGTCTCCCTTATAGTCGATAATGGAAAGGCGATCCCGGCGCGTTCCGTCCTTGTCGGTCTTGTAGCTTCCATCCACCAGGCGCTGCATGGCGACGCTCTTAACTTCCTGCTTCAGGATGGTGGTCTTTTGTTCGCTCTTCGACTTATCCTTATTGAACTCGATGGTTTGTCGATCGTCCGTGCGCATCTTCTGATCGCCCAGTCCCACCAGATAGACTTGAACGGACTTGCTGCCCGACTTATTATTTTTCAAGGCCGCGCTTTTGGACATGAATGTATTCAATTTGTCGATGGGGATCTGCATGATGTAGACCCCCAGCACCGTGCCGGCGGGCGACTTGATTGCCGTAGCGATGAACGCCGCGGGATCGCCATTGGAGGGAGCATAAGGTTTGAAATCCTCGATTACGATACGTCCACTGTCGGCGGCCTGCATGGCCCGCTTAAAAGCGCGCGCGATGTTCGTATCCTTGTACTTGCCCGTGCGAAGATTCGTGGCGTAGTCCAGCTCCTTGAATACGGTATAGACGAGATTGCCGGAACGATCCACCAGGAAGACGTCGTAGAAACCCTTCTCCTGGTTGATGGTGCGAAAGAAACGATGATAACGGCGATGGAGGGCGCTGTAGCGACTGCCGTCATTGGCGGCAATGAGCAGATCCTTTTTGCCGGTGGGGTTGGGGTTTTGATCGATATAAAGTCGCTGTAGATACTTGACCGGATCCTGGCCCCCTTCCCTGATTTCACGAAACGCCGACGCAAAATCACGCATGGCCGTTTGGGTGGTCGGGTCGGCCACGAAGGTTTTCATATCGCTCTGAATAACCTTGAAGTATTCCTCGATGGTTTCCTTATGTCCGTCCCGAACCAGGGACAGCTGATTGAGTTCCCCGTCGATGATGTTCGTCCGGGCGAAGACGAAGGAACTGATCGTGATCAGCAAAACCGAAAAGATGGTCACGCTGATGTT
>CAZGYS010000043.1:0-9278 GCA_964530305.1 uncultured Leptospiraceae bacterium | reverse complement strand
CTTATACTTATCTTAGTACTTTACTCATAATTTCGTTTCCCCGTGCTTGCCGCTTCGCGCGAATCAAGCCGATTCATTGACCACCAGATTTCCTTCTTCTATCACGCGTCCCAGGTCCAGCAACCCGACGAGTCGTTCGCCGTATTGATACGTGCCGGTTATATAGTCTCCGGACGCGCGCACGGCGGCGGGCGCCTCATGGATTTCATTGGGCGCGATATATAATACATCGCTCACTTCGTTTACAAGTACTCCGGCGTAGATCTCATTGACCTGCACCACAACGACCTTACGCCCGATGGGATCCTCATTGGTAATTTCCAGATTCAGGATTCCCCGCACGTCCACTACGGTCAGAATGGAGCCCCGCAGATTCAAACACCCCACGATGTGGCGGGGAGTACAGGGCACGGGCGTAATATTGCGCACCTCGCCGAATTCCACGACGACGTCCAACGCCACTCCGTACAGTTCGTCGCCCAGTTCGACCACGGCCATGGGGCGCATGCCGGTATCGTCCTTGTTTTCCGCCTGGCGTAAAAGGCCGGCGGCGCGATTCTTGAGCACCTCACGATCGCCCTCGGTGAAGTCCTTCATGAAGACCGGATGATCCGTGATCTCCAGCACGGGCTCCACCGCTTCGAGTTCCTCCACATCGCCTTCTTCGCGATACAGATTGCGCAAGGAGGCGGAGCGCGATATCAATTGCTCCAGATCCAGGAGCACGACGATGTTGTCGTCCAGGCGAGCGATGCCTTCGAAAAAACGAGAATAGGACTCGCCGCCCTGCCCGTAGGAAGGCGGCGGCTCAATCAAGGCCCGCGGGATTTCCTGCACATCCAGAACCTGATCCACGATCAGAGCGGTCAGGATTTCGTCTTGCTCCAGAACGATGATCCGGTCCGTTAAATTATAGTTCTGCGGTTTGTATCCCAGGCGAACATGGAGGTCCATGGTGGGTACGATGCGACCTCGAAAGTTGAACATGCCCGTGATATAAGGAGGGGCTTCGGTGACGGGCGTCAGTTCGGGCAAGAGAATGATCTCCCGCACGCTGCCGACCCGGATCCCGTATCGGGAACCGTAGAGACTGAATACCAGATATTGCATTGGTGCTGTTAAAGTTCGGGATTCGTCGGAGCCCGAATCGCCCTTATTTTCGACTCTCTTCGATCTGACCGATCAGCTCACCGGCGGTCACACCTTCATAGTTATCAATTTCGGACTCGGGAGATAAACTCTTCAGTATATCCAGGGCCGTGGCGGTCATTTTTGCCGCCCGGGCTGCATCGCCCTCGTCCCGGTACAAGCCGGCGATTTCCAGGTAGGCCGAGATACAGGCCGGATCCAGGTAGATAATTCGCTGGAGCAGTCGTTTTTCCTCGCCCAGATCGCCCCGCCCCTGGGCCAATCGCGCCAGTAAGTAGTGGGGCTTCACGGCGAAGGGGTCCACCCGCAGGGCCTCATTGGAGAGTCGCAGGGCACGCTCGGCATCCCCGCGATTGGCGTGGGCCATGGCCTGAAGGTAAAGCGCGCCGAAATGGTCCGCCTGACCGGCCAGTACTTCCCCCGCCTGCGTGATGGCGTCGTCGTAGGAACCTCGCCGGAAGCTTTCCTCAGCCGCCAGTAAGAGCTTATTGACGGCGGAAGCATCGCCATGCTCGGGCGATGCCTGCTGTAGCGGCTCCGGTTCGGGTTTGGTCCGTGCCGGGGGTTCCTTGCTCAAGGGCACGGTCTGGACAGGTTTCACGGGAGTCTTCGGAGCCGCGGCGACGGGCGGCAAGCCTTCCGGAATGTTCTTCTCCCGCAGTTCCCGACGAAATCGCTCCAGGGTGGATTCACCAGCGGCGGCGCTTCCCGCTTCACCTCGCCCCCCCCTGACGGGAGCGGGACTTCCGGATGCATCGCCCGGGCCCACTTTCTTCTTATATGTAAGCGATTCAGGAAAGGTCCGCGGCTTCAGCGTGGACGGCACGGCATCAAAGAGCTCGCCGTGGCCCGACATGAGGTAGCCACCGTCGTGCAGGGTCTCGGCCATTTTCTTCACGACCTGCCCTACCGTGGGCGTATCGAAATAGATAAACACATTGCGGCAGATGATCAGATCCATGGAATCGAAATCCGTGCCGGATATGGGAAAGCGATCATCGATCAAATTACAATGGCGAAAGGTGACCATGGAGCGAATACGCGGGTCAAGTTCCCAGTCGGCGCCCTGCTTCTGAAAGTAGCGGTCCCGAAGCTCTTCTTTCATCAAACGGAAGGACCAGGCGGAATAGTTCCCCTGCTTCGCCGCCGCCAGCGAGTCCTTATTGATGTCGGTGCCCAGGATCAGCAGGTCCCAGCTTTCGCGATCCGGCAGGATTTCGTCCAGCAGCATGGCCAGGGAATACGGCTCTTCACCGGTGGAACAACCGGCGCTCCACAATCGCAATACCAATTGACCAGTCTGGCGCCGACTATTGATCAAAGCGGGAAGCAGGGTCTGTCGTAAGAGATTGAACTGACCGCTGTCTCGAAAGAAATACGATTCGCCGATGGTCAGTCGGGGAATCACAACTTCCCATTCTTGATCCGTGTCCGCGCTACGCGCGTTCAGGAGATCATAGTAACCATGGGGATTTAGCTTAAGGGCCCCCATGCGTTCGTCAATGACGGCCGCCAGCCCGTCGAGTTCCTGGCTGCGAATTTGCAGACCGGTTCTTTCTTCGACCAGGTTCTGAAAGTTTCGCAAGGTGATCGCATCCATTTAGAAAAGTACACTGGGCTTTAACCGCATTCTCCACAATAAAAAATGCGAATGGGATGGTATAAAAGGTGGATTTTTTGGATAAGGACTTGAATTAAACATATGATAGTAAATATTTGACGAGTGCAAGCTTGGGTGAAGGGAGAAGATCCGAGATATCGTGTGTGGCATAATCCCCAGAGCGCCACTTTCGAAGATCTGCTGGCGGTGTTGATCTCCCATGGTCAGGCCGGGCGCGGAGTCATGGAGCTCAGCCTGGACCTGTCGAATCTGGCCGGCAACGAAGCCGGTCTCTTCGAATTGGAACCGGACGCAATTGCCTCCATCAAAGGAATGGGGCCGGCCAAGGCCTCCGTGATTCTGGCCGCTCTGGAACTAGGACGCCGTAAAGGAAAACACAGCCTGCTGGAAGGGGAAAGCCTGGTGCCGGAAAATCTGGCCGCCTGGCTGTCGGATCGAGTTCAGGGGCTGGGCCATGAATGCTTTTATCTGTTTACGTTTAATCGCAACTTTCGACTGATTCGGCGCCACCTGGTCAGTCGAGGAACCCTGGACACCGTGAAGGTTTACTATCGGGATTTACTCCGGCTCATCCTGCACGATCGCTGCGCCGGAGTCATCATTGCCCACAATCATCCGGACGAACGGGCCCTCCCCGGTCGAGTGGATCTGGAAAGCATGGAAACGCTGGATACGTTGCTGGAACCACTGGGAGTACGCCTGTTGGATCAATACATTGCCGGTCGGGACGGAGTGTATTCATGCCGCCTGGATCACTATCTGCTCCGAAAATCGCCGCCGCGCAAGAAACGGAATACCGCTGGAAAAAGGAAACGGTCCAAAAAGGTATTGCTGCCCGCGTCCCGTAGCAATTAAGTACCCGAAAACACCCGGGGTGGAATCTTGACATATCGCAATGAATCCGGTCACTTCCAATCGGCCATAGACGGTCGTAAACTGTACTACCAGAGCTGGGTACCGCGCGACGCTCGTCCGGACTGGAATGTAGTCCTGCATCACGGCTTCGGGGAACACAGCAGTCGCTACAGCCACTTGCTTGATGCGTTCGAGGGCAGCGGAATTTCCTTCTATAGCTATGATGCGCGCGGCCACGGACGTTCCGAAGGTAAGCGCGGTCATTCCCGGGGCGTAGCCCAGATGGTGGCGGACCTGGAAACCTTCATGGTGTTTTGCCGGACGGAGTTCGGCGTGCAGAAGCCTTTCCTTCTCGGGCATTCCATGGGCGGTCTGGTCGCCATCACCTTCGCGCTCAAACACTGCAATCAATGGGAAATATCAGGTCTGTTGACCAGCGGAGCCGCGCTGAGCGTCAATCAGACTCCGGTCATGAAAGTTAAGAAGGTCGTGGGCACGCTTCTACGAGAAATCAAACCCGACATTACCCTGGCCGCCGGACTGGAACTTAAGTACATCAGTCATGATCCCCAGGTGGTGGAAGCGTACAAGACCGACAACCTGGTTCATGGAGAAGTGAGCGTGGACCTGGCTTTGGACATGCTGGACGCCGGGGAGACGGCCATTCGCCGCGCTTCCATGCTGAAGATTCCCCTGTACATGGCCCATGGAGACGCGGATGGTATAATCGCGCCCTCGGGCAGCCAGGATTTCTTCCATCGCGCCTCTTCCGGAGATAAAAAACTCGTTCTCCACCCCGGACTTTACCATGAGATATTCAATGAGACGCCCTCCGAGCGCGCTCGCGTCTTTCAGGAACTGAAGGCCTGGTTACTGGAGCGAATGCCCGCCGAGAAACCCGACCTGGTCGGCGCGGCCGCGGAGTAACGAACCTCCAGTTCCGCTTTTTCCTCCGGAAATTCAATAAGTCATTGATCAAAAAAAAATGAAAAATAATCCTCGCTCACGTAAATTGTGTTTGACGCCCAATTGAGCGCCGCACAATTTGACTTGTGCACCGCACAAAAGATTCGAAAGCGGAGCCGAAACAAGAGTGGTAGAGTGTATTGATTGCGGTACCCGGCGAAAGGGACGGCGATTCATTCATATCGAGCACAAATTTAACCAAATTTAGAAGACGAGGGTTTGCAGATGGAAAAGATTCTTCACGACGTACTGAATGCCGGCATTGCGCTGTTTCGCTCTGGCGAAGACACGGTCGGTAACGCGGTAAAAGAAGTTCAACGAACCTATGACGAACTGAAGGAAAAAGGCGCGTCCGATACCAGCGAAGCCGCGGTAAAACTGCGCAAGCTTCTGGACGACGTAGTTTCTCAAGCTAACGAACTGAACTCCAAAGCCGGCACCGCTTATGGCGATGCCCTGGCTCAACTGGAAGAGCAGTACAAAGCAGTCGTAGCTCAAGTTGAGCAAATGATCCCGCAGGATCGCGTTCAAGAAGTAAAAGACAAAATCGAAGAGCTCACCAATGTAGCGAAAGCAAAACTGGAAGAGCTGCGCGGCGGCGGAAGCGCTCCCGCCGGCGGAGCAGGCGGCACCACCGCTTAATTGATTTCGCCGAAACCAAACCCGAATTTCCCTCCGGGGGAATTCGGGTTTTTTTGCGTTCGGCTATTGGAACACGAACATGGCCTCCACCCAAACGAAACCCCGCGAAGAAGACTATGAGGATCGCCAGGATCACATCAGGGCCCTGGAGACGCCGGACATCGACGTCTTTCGCAATGTCTACTCGGACAAGGATTATCGCATCAATCTGGAGTTTCCCGAGTTCACGGCCATTTGTCCCCGCACCGGCCTGCCCGACTTCGGGGTTTTTCACATTGCCTATCGCCCCGATGAATATTGCCTGGAATTGAAGAGCCTGAAGGAATACTTCCTGTTTTATCGGGACGTCGGCATATTTCACGAGAACGTGACCAATCGCGTATTGGAAGATCTCGTCGAAGCCTGTAAGCCCGGATGGATGCGCATCCACGCGGACTACAATGTCCGGGGCGGCATCACCACCCGCGTCACCGCTCACTACCGTCGCTGAGCTTCCGATTTGTCCGCCCTGCCCCGCGGTCGCCGGCGGATTTTTCACTTGCAAAGTTGCATATTGTCCTTAGTATAAGCGGATAACCGCTAAAAGCATAGGATTGTCGTAATGAAACAAGCTACTCGACTATTATCTCTTTTTATCACCGTCTCCGTCATGAGCATGGGCGCCTCGGCACTACAGGCCAAGGGCAAGTGCGTCAAGGGAGATTGCGAAAACGGCCACGGCACCGTGGAATACAAGAACGGGGATCGCTACGAAGGCGATTGGAAAGCCAACAAGTACGACGGCAAGGGCGTGCTGGTTTTCAAAACCGGCGCCAAATACGAAGGCGAATTCAAGATAGGCAAGTACGCGGGCAAGGGCACCTTCGCGTCGGCCAATGGCGATGTCTACACCGGCGAATTCGCGGACGGTCGCATGCACGGCAAGGGCGAACTTAAATTCAAGTCCGGCGCCAACTACAATGGAGAATGGCAAAAGGGCCAGCCGGCCGGCAAAGGCGTTTACGTTTACGCCAGCGGCGATAAATTCGAAGGCACCTTCAAGGACGGCGCTCCCGACGGAAGCGGCACCTATACATACAAGAGCGGCAACGTTTATACCGGCGAACTCAAGGGCGGTAAATTCAACGGCAAAGGCAAATTCGTTTTCAAGGACGGTGATTCATACGACGGCGAATGGAAAGACGGCCTGATGAACGGCAAGGGCGTCTACAAGTACACCGGTGGAGACGAATACACCGGCGAATTCAAATTGGGCAAGGCCCACGGAAAAGGCACTTATAAGTACAAGAGCGGCAACGTCTACACGGGCGACTTCAAGGAAGACGTCATCGAAGGCAAAGGCACTTTCACCTACAAATCAGGCGGCAAGTACGTCGGCGAATTCAAAAACGGCAAATTCCACGGCGAAGGCGTTCGCACGGCTCCCGGCGGCGCAACCGAGGAAGGTCGCTGGGAAAACGATAAATTCGTCGGTAAAAAGTAAGCGAAGAAGCGAACACGAATTTTACTAATCGTACGAATTGGCATAAAATAATTCACCGCGGGGGCGCAGAGGCTGCGGTGAGTTTTTTATCTCCGGGTAGCGATTAACGCGGCAAGTAATTCGCCCCATAGTGAGTGGGTGGTCCGTTGACTAGCCCACTTACATAAAGCACCAAACTTCAACAAGCAACCAAACAGCGGCGCCCCAAACTCCCCTCCGCGCTCTTCGCGCCTCCGCGGTGCACCCTTCGTGTAATTAGTGCCTTTTCGTCCTGATTCGTGTTCGCGTTCCCTCAACCAGCCTTGATTCGCATATGCACCGAACGCGGGCGCGTCAGGTGATGGAAACCCTCATGGCCGAGCGTTGATCCCAGACCCGAATCCCCGTAACCGGTCCAGGGCATCTCCGGATCCAGGTAATCGCAACGATTCATAAAAACGGTCCCGGCTTGCAGGCGCGAAAGCATCTTTTCGATGCGTGCCTGGTCCCTGCCCCACACCGAAGCCGTCAATCCGAAGGCGCTGTCGTTCATGAGTTTGAGTGCTTCGCCGCCGTCCTTAACCTTCATGACGCCCATGACCGGCCCGAAATTTTCTTCCTTCATCAAGGACATGTCGTGGTTCACATCGACCATGATCTGAGGTTTGAAAAAGAAACCCTTCCCGTCCACGGTGGTGGGACCGCCCTCGAGTACGACTTTCGCGCCTTTCTTCACGGCGTCCTCGGCCTGACCCATAATCCATTTACGAGCGCCTTCGCTCACCAGCGGCCCCAGATTCGTGCCCTCTTCCAGCGGATTCCCGGGCGTCCAATCCGACGCGTGATGCACCAGTTTCTCAAGAAACGCATCGAAGATTTTCTCATGCACGTAAATGCGCTCCACCGCGCAGCATGATTGACCGCAATTATAGATGAAGGCTTCGGCCAGATTCGCGGCGGTCCAGTCCAGGTCGTCCTGTTCTTCCATGACGTAGGCGGGATCCTTGCCGCCCAGTTCCAGACCCACGTCGGTGAATTGCTCCCGCGCGGCGATGCGAATCTGACGCCCGCCTTCCACCGAACCGGTAAAGGCGATGTAGTCCGCCGCGCCCGACTCGATGAATTTGGCCATGGTGGCGTGATCGGCTTGCAGGGCCTGCACCAATCCCTCGGGCGCGCCCACGGCCGCGAAAGTATCGGCGAAATGGTCTCCGCACATGGGCGTCTTCGCCGAGTGTTTCAGAATGACGGCGTTGCCGGCCAGCACCGCGGGCAATACCACGTTCACGGCGATGTTCAGGGGATAATTCCAGGCGGCCATGTTCAAAACGACGCCGTGGGGAATGCGCTCCACGAAACGCTCGAAATTCTCGACCTTATCCAGTCGCCGGGGCTTGAGGGCCTCATCCGTTTGTTCCAGAATGGAACGCGCGCGATGCAGCATACCCTTGATTTCATTATGAGACTGGGTGATGGGCTTGCCCATCTGGATGGTGATTTCCCGGGCGATTTTGTCCGCGTTGCGTTCGAACTCGGCGATGAAGTCCGCCACGACTTTTTTGCGTTCGGACGGCGCGGCCTCGGACCACTTCTCTTGCGCGGCCCGAGCGCGAGCCGCCGCCTGTTCCATTTCACCGGCGCTCAAACGGCTGATGGGTCCGATCTTCTCTTCCGTCGCGGGATTGGTAAGAAAGAATTCATTGCTCATGGGAGCATCGCGGGGGCCCGCCCGAGCCCGGTCAATTCATAATCACGCCCCGTCGGCGCTACTCCGCGGCAGGATGACGACGGCTCACTTCAATCGCGCCAGCCCCGACCAGCCCGGACCCGGGGGATCGGCAATTAGCTTTTCGCACCGACGAATGAAAATTTCCGGCAAGCCGTCCTCGGGACAGATTTCCCGACAGCGAGTAAAGGCATCCCGGGCGTCCTGGAATTGGCCGGCCTTGTAATGGATCAGCCCCAGTTGAAAGTGTTCCTGAGCGGCGTCCTTGCCTTCAATGAGGTCCGGCGGATCGCCGTCGAAAAGTTCATAGAGCACGACCGGATGGGCCTTGCCCCTTACCTTCACCGAATCAATTTCCCGAAATTTAAATTGATCCGGATCCTCCAGGCGCTTATAAACCGAGGCGGAAACAATCGTCGAGACCTTGAAGTATTTCGTGGCCGTCTCCAATCGCGCGGCGAGATTCACCGTGTCCCCGATCACCGTCGTGGATAGGCGCTCCTCGGCTCCCACGGTCCCCAGCATCAAACGGCCCGTGTGTAAACCGATGCCGATGGACAGGGGCTCGAAACCGCGCTCCACGCGACTCCGGTTGTAATCGCGCAGGACGCGCCGCATATCCCGGGCCGCTCGCAAACCCTGCTCCGGCGAATCCGCGAAGAGCGCCATCACCGCGTCGCCGATGTACTTGTCCACGAAACCACCGTGCTCGTGAATGGGAGCGCAAATCCGCTTGAGGTATGAATTCAAGAAGGCGAAGTTCTCATCCGCGGTCATGCTTTCCGAGAGCGTCGTAAATCCGCGGATATCACAGAAGAGCACGGTCATTTCCCGCTCCACGGCGTCCCCCGCGTCCA
>CAZGYS010000042.1:0-19487 GCA_964530305.1 uncultured Leptospiraceae bacterium | reverse complement strand
GTATTCCTGAAACGTAATCAGCCTCAAGATGGATTCACTTTCCAGTTCGACGTCGTCGTCCATGACGAGAAAGTGCGTGGCCGAACTATTTTCATGGGCCTCCATGAGGCCCCGGGTGAAACCGCCGGCGCCGCCCGCGTTCTTGCCGGGCAGGAGTCGCGCCCTTTCATCGGGGAACGCGTCCGCCTTGAGAGTGCCGGCATTGTCGGCGATGTACACGGTGATTTTCTTTTCGCGCAGGGCCGGATCCCCGGTCAGGCAGGCAATCGTCTTTTCAACGAACTCTTCCTTGCGAAAAGTACAAATGACGACGGCCAGTTCCACGGAACGCATGGCTTCCCTGGACGCGAATAAATCGCCGCCCACGAACCGTCCGCCTTCGCTCAGACAGGTCAGCTCCGCGTAGACGCGACCGGGTTCCTCGGCCGGGGGAATGTCCAGACGCACCGGGGTATCCGGATTACAATCGGCGAATTCCCCGGAGGCGATTTCCAGGGGCTCACGACTCGAGGCCGAATCGTCGGCTTCGATTACATCGGCGCGAAAAAGGCGAATCTTGAAATCGCCGCGCAGGCGAAACTCGTAGGAGAGTTCGCCGAAATCACAATGGCGAACATAGGATGCTTCGTGGAAGGAATTAAAGTAGGTGTTGAAGGAGAGAACGGATTGGGCGGAAAGATTCGCGACATCGCCTCCGGCGAAACCGCGAACATACAACTCGGCCGTCTCCCGGGAGGGAGCCGGCCTGATTCTCTGGATGACGGGCATGGAAGAATGTCAGGGTTTGAACGCTGAACCGGCCTGGAAGCCGTCGCGAATGGAATCCGCGATTCCCTGGAAGACCCAGCGAGCATAGCGACCCACCTGGAAAATTTCCTTTTCCTCAAGAGCCTTCAAGCCGGCCCCACGCCAGGTGGAACCGGGACGGGTCCAAGTGTAAGCCTCGTCGATCCAGGTGGGGTCCACGACTTCGGCGTTCTTGATGTAACCCCAGTCGGTTAATTCCTTCACCGTGTCCTTGCAATAGGCGTCGATTGCCTCGGGAGAAGGCTTTTCGCCTTCGCGATAAGCGCGCTCCACGTAAATACTGACGCGACTGGCCGGGTTACGCGAAGACTTCGGCAGAAAAGACACGTCGACGTTACTGTAAAAGCCCACGCGATGAAAACCGGACTTCGCGTCCGGATTATAGAGCCAGTTATCGTCGGGACACTTAGCGCCTTTTTCCGCGCCGATATTCAGCACCAGTACGGATGTACAGGGATCCGGATCCTGCCCCAGCTTCGTGTCGGTCATTTCCAACATGCGATTCAGCGGCAAGGTCGAGATCAAGTTTTTGTAACCGGTAACGCTGCCGTCGGCGCAGTGAACCTGTTTGGCGGCCGCGTCGATGCGGGTAACGCGTTTACCGTAATGAATATTGCATTTCTCCGCCATGCGACGCGCCAGGGTATTCAAACCCTCTTCGGGATAAACGAAAGTCACGTTGTAACCGGCGTCGGGCGGATCACCGAAGGCACCCTGAATGGCCGCCGCCAAATTCACGGGCGACTTGTAGGCGTCCTGCGGCGCGATTTCATTTTGAAAGTTAGCCGTGTAAAGCTGATGAAAGGGCGTAAAAAACAGCTCACTCAGCGCTTCGCCGAAGTAAGCGCGATACCAATCGTCCATGGTACGAATGACGCCGGGTTTGCCGCTCATCTCCGAGAGGGCGCGCGCGCGAAGATCCTCGGGCAGGTATCTCAGATTATTCTGCAAGGGATAGGGCACGTAGGTGCCGCCGTCGCGCTCATGAAAATAAACGGACGACTTTCGCGCATAGGATTTGACGGGAGCCGTCTCACGAATGAAGCGCAGGATTACCGGGTCTCCGCCGAAGATCCAGTGGCCGCCGCCGATTTCAAAGCGATACGCCTCGCCGTCGGCGGGAGCCTCGGGAAGACGTTCTTTCTCCCCGGGACGCACGTAATACGAAGAGCAGATACCGCCGGGATCGGTCGCGGCCTCGAATACGGGCAGGCCTGAAGCCATACCGGCGGCAAGACCGGTCATGCCGCCGCCCAGAATAATTGTGTCGAAATTTTCAGCCATCTTAACCTCGCGTGAGCCGCAAGCTCTTAGCGCCCGACCATCCTGGGGGCGCGCGAACCCGCGTCCATCATATTATCCGGCATGGGCATGTATTCATCCCAGAACTCCGGACTCGTTAAATTTTCATGGGCTTCCCGCCAGGGAGCCGCCTTGCGATTCCACGAAAAAAGTATACTAAACAGCACTCCCGCGGCGCCGCGCAGAATGCGAAAGGCTCGACGGCGATTCATGGTACGGAGTACATCGCGCTGGGGAATCCGACCCACGTGATGTATGGATTCCCGCAGCAAAATGTTTCGAATCCCGATGCCGTGATTTTGCTCGCCGTCATAATAGCCGGGCTCCGCGCGGGTAAACACGGGCGGCAAAAAATGGCCGTTCAGAGTAAGCTTGTACAACAGACGAGCCACGATGCCGGCCGGACGACTCGGTTCGGGGCGAAGGGCCTGGGCCGACTCGCGATTGTCGAAAGCGTTCTCCAGCAGATTCGGATCATTCTTCGACATGCCGATTAGTTCCATGTGAAGCTCGTCGGGTTTTTTCTCCGTCAGTGATCCCGGGCCTCGCAGGAAGGCTTTCAATCCACGCAGCATGAACTCAGCCGCTCCGTAGCGAAACATCATCAGCCGCCGAAGCAGTTCCATGCCCAACGCGAAAGCCGTCCGCGCGGGCGAACTCTTAAAGTAACGCGCGGCCAGGAAGGAACAGTTTCGATAGGTGTAGTAGTCAATCCAGATCGGTTCCTTCGCGTAAAAGGGTTCGTGCCAAACGGCGATACCCGGTTGATGGATGAGCTGTACTCCCGCCTCCCGCAGGCGATGACCATATTCCATGTCGTCGCCGCGAATAAAGAACGGCATGAGCAGACCCAGTTCGCGGGCATAACTCTTATCAAAGGAAAAATACCAGAACGCCCCATAGGAAAACGGCACCGGCTCCCGCAATCCGCGCAATGTAGCCGTTTGCGTCAGGGGTAAATCGTTTCGTAATGCGCGAAACTCGAACCGATTGCCGTCGAAGAAACCACCGGCTTCATGCATGACCGCGGGCTTCAGCATATCCAGCATGGCTCCACTCACGCCGACGTTCCTCGGGAGCAATCGATGCAGGGCGATGGTGCGAAACACCACTTCCGGATCCAGTTCGATATCGTCGTCCATGAACAGGATGTGCGTCAGGGCATCGTCTCCCAGAACCTCGCGCATGCCCCGCGTAAAACCGCCGGCACCACCATAGTTGGGATTGGGCAGAACGGTCGCGCCCGGAAAATCCGCCGGGTCCAGGGTCTTACCATTATCGGCGATAATCACTTGCGCCAGGTCGTTCAAGTTTCCCGCTTCGCGCAGGGCCGTCGCCGTCTTGCGAACGTAGTCTTCCTTGCGGAACGTACAAATCACCACTCCAAGGCGAACATCGTTCGGAGCGGCCACTTCTCGGGCCGCGAAACCGCCGCTCACGAGTCGAACCGATTGGTCTTCCGCGTGAAGCTCAAGAAAATACATGTTGCGCGCGTCTTCCATGCGCACTTGAAAATCGAACTGAATACGCTCCGCTCCCGCGAAACTCCGCTCCTGAATGAGTTTCGGTTCATCCTCATCTCCGGCGGCCATCAGACGAACCCGACCGCGGCCTTCGAGCTGAAGTATCGCCGCGAAACTTTCGCGGCCCCCCGCTTCCACATAGTTCGCCGGGAAAAAGGCATTGTAAAACGTATGCAGGTCCAGGCTGCCGCCCGCCCCGACTTCATAGAGCGCGCCCCGCTCCGGAACGCTCACGGCCCGGGACGATTTCCCGTAGTACAAACCGCGGCGTGCCTCATCGGAGGTGGCGATGATGTTTTGTATGATTACTTCGCTCATTACCTGGCTCATTGCCCGGCTCATCGCCGGGACAAACTCCTCAAACCTGAACCCAATCGCTTGAGCAAGGGCACTCGACGGGCCGCGCCCTTCAACAGGCGCCCCAGCTTTTCCCGGGCCGTCACGCCGAACAAACCACGACGAATATAGTTGAATCGCCCCAGGAGCGTCCACCGAGCGCGGACTCGCTCTCGACCGCCCAGATCCGAAAGCTCATAATTTTCAAAGGCGTCGGCCTTGGCGGGATCCATGGCCTGAATCATGGCGGCCGGCCAGAATAGATCGCGATGATAACGAATTTGCTCGAACGTCAGTCCGCTGTAACGCGCCTTTCGCGCCAGATCCAGAAAAGGGCGAACATCACCCACGCTCTCTTCCTGGCGAACATCGCGCCAGATTTCCGTTTCGCGGCGCGAGGGACGCAGAACCGCGCGGGATACGATGGCCCGTGCCTGGTTGGCGAACTCCCGCACGGCTTCCGGTTCACGGGGCGCCCCGCCGACCAGGGACAGATACGTTCTTAGAAAGTCCCGCGTGCCCTGCTGCATGCGCCCGATTTCCAGGGGAAACATGTTCTTTTCCAGGGGCGTGAGGACGGGCTCGACGCCGTTTTCGCCGCGGCGATAACCCGTGGTCGTGCCGAAAGACGGCATGGCCGCCAGTTCAAACATCAATGGCGCGCGATAGATCGCTTCGCGAAAGCCGTCGTCCTGGGCGGAAACGGGCAGGAACGACGATATTCGTAGCCCCTTTTCCAGGGCGATTTCGCGGTAACGACCACCCATCATCAAGTAGGCGCCGGATAGTTCCGCCTTTTCCCCCGCCGCACGCATTGCCTCGGATATCAGAGCCTGCATCCGGCCTTGCCAACCAACATCCACCAGCAACGGGCGTTTCGCGCCTCCGGCGATACCCTTGAAGTATTCCATGAAGAGCTTGCCCTGCTCCGGATCATATTCGTCATGCCCGGGAGAAGCAGCCTTCATTGCGGCGCGGGAAACATGCAGAAGTTTCAAGCGATCGTCCGCGTCGATCGACGAACCGGCGGCGATTTCGGTCAGCTCTTTCAAGAAAACGCCTTCGCGCGTTAGAAACACCAGACCATCAGCTCGGCCTTCGCGCAAATGCGACAGTAACTGAAAAACGAAACCCGTATAGACCGGTCCGAGCACGAAGGCGCCAAAGGAACGGGCCGCGTCACCGCCGTCCAGATCGGCCAGGGACCGCGCCGCGCGAATATAATAATCATCCGCGGGCATGACCGGTCGATGCCGGGTTTCCAGCGCCAGCGTCTCGTCCTGTTCGGCTCGATAGCGTTCCAGGTAGAAGGACTTAATCCCCAGAGTTCGGGGACGAACTACATCAGCCGCATGATTGTCGCCGGTGTGCAGCAGTTGCGATTTCTCAAGGTTCAGCTTTTCAAGCACGCGCGAAAACAGGTCGAAATGCTTGCTGGTATCGAAGTCGGCCGAGGTAAAGACCTGGTCGGGCTTCAAGCGTCGCGCTGGTTCGAGCTTCTCATTGATTGAATCAATGAGCCGTTGCAGTTGCGCGGACGAAAAATAGATATCGGACGTAACAACCCACGGAATCGATTGGGCGCGGCAAGCATCCAGCAACGACTCCGCGGCCGGGCAAAAGATCAGATAGTCCTGTTCGGTCTCAATTTCGATCTCAATGGCCCGCTGCCGTTCCTCGGGTTTCGCGTCCTTGAGCAGGATGTCATAGACTTCGGGAAGACGAACTTCTCCTTCGCGGCCGGCGGCGCGGGCCTTCGCCCGGGCCATGCGCTCGGCGTGGCGGCGCAATCCGCGAAACTCCTCCGCGTCCAGGCCCGGTAAACCCGTAAGCAAGCCGGCTTTGTCGAGTCTCCGTCCGAGCTCGATGAAAAGATCGCTGGGACGCTCGCAACGGCGAACGGCCAGCGTATCAAAAAAATCAAATGATACGCAACGAATTCCGCCGGCTTCGATGGCCCGCAGGGCTTCGCGTACACCCGGCGCCGTCGGGGGGGAATTCATACGTAGGTTAACCGAGCATCCAGCAGAATCTTTTCTTCCATCACCCAGCGTCCTTCATTGCCGCGCTGATGTATGACCAGTACGGGATCGAGAACGCCCAGACGAATCATCAGGGAACGAAACACGCGCGATACCACCGGCCACGCGAAAAGT
Organism: uncultured Leptospiraceae bacterium; assembly: GCA_964530305.1. Lineage (GTDB taxonomy): Bacteria > Spirochaetota > Leptospiria > Leptospirales > Leptonemataceae > CAZGYS01. The sequence goes on along the minus strand of CAZGYS010000042.1, from coordinate 13,363 downwards.
CGCCAGGCAAGTTTTCCACGAAACAAACTGTACAGCTTTCCGGAGGGTTTGCCTCCGTGACGCAGCAAAGCCTGCATGCTTTCTTTCGCGTACTGCTCAACCGCCTGACCGCTACCCACGCTGGAGTCGTCCGAAAAGCGAAACGCGCTCAACTGACTACCTACCACGGGCGGAGCTGAATGACGAAAGAAGCGCGCCCACAACTCGAAGTCGGCGCCGTATTTTAACTCGATATCCAGTTCGCCGCCGGACTTTTCCCAGAGCGATGTTCTCCAGAACACCGAATCCTGTTGAATGTAATGGGTCGCGAACCAGGCGCCGCCGGGCATGTAGCACCCGCGCAAGAACGCTCGCTCATTGAAGCCATGGTGCCTGGGCGCGAAGATGGACTGCCCTTTTTCGTTCATGGACATGGGATACATGGATGTCAGCCACTCGACTTGCTCGTATTGGCCGAATATCTCGGCGACAACCGAAAAAGCCCACGGCATATAGACGTCGTCGGCGTTGATGTAGGCCATGTAATCGCCCCGGACCCGCGCGAAACCGCGGTTCACGGCGTCGTACATGTTCTTGTCCTTGCCGGAGGCCCACGCGAATTTCAGGCCGCGACACCGGGGTTTGAACTCACCGGAACGAACCCTCTCCTCGTATTCGCGCAGGATCTCCACCGTGCCGTCGGTGGATTCGCCGTCCATGACGAAATAGTCGATATAAAAATCGCCCTTTTGATTGATGACGCTTTCAATGGTCTCGCGAATATAAGCGGCCTTGTTGAGTACCGGCGTCGTGATGGCGAAGGTAGGGTATTCCGTCATGAAATCAGACTGACCTTCTTCGCGGTATTAACGCGGCGATCCTCGCCGAAGGCCACGGGACTAACTTTTAATATATAGCCCGACTTAAAGCGCTTGTGTTCATTCAGATCGATCAGGCGCGAATAGCGAGCAACTTCATCCGCCGTGAACTTTTTTCCGTCGGAGGGCGCGTGTTCCAGGATCTCCTGGTCGCTCAGATAGTCCTCGACCTTGAGTTTCACCAGATGATCCAATCGTTCGTAATCGAAGGGATCCACCTGGTCCGGCGCCAGCTCGGCCGAGGGGGCGCGTTCGAGAATGGAAACGGGAATCACTTCGCGTCCATGCAGCTTGTTTACGTGACGCGCCACGTCGTATACCTGGCCTTTGTACAGATCGCCGATGACCAGGATGTCGGCCTGCAAATCCCCGCAGACCGTGGCGTAGCCCGTGGCCAGCTCCGACTTATTGCCGGTTCCCGAGACGAGACGGCCACCCTCATTGGCAATGCCGCGCAGAATGCTCATGCGATCAATCGCCTGCTGGTTCTCGAAGACTACTTCGACCTCGGGTTGACCGACGTACTTTATATAGCGGCGATATTTTTCGGGAATTACGCCAACCCATTCGCCCGCTTCGTTTTGTTCCTCAATGGGAACTTTCAGGTATTCGACACCCAGGTTTTCGCACAGGCGAATGGAATCATTCAACGTGCCTTCGCTTGACCAGCGCGAAGGACTGAGCACCGCGAGAACGTTTTCGCGTCCCAGCGCGGCCACGTCCAGCGCCAGCACCACGGCGGAATCGATGCCGCCGGAGACGCCCACAACCGATCGACCCAGTCCGCACTTGCGGTGGTAGTCGCGCTTGCCCACCACCAGCGCCTGGAAGAGATTTTCGGCCTCATTGAAGGAACGCGACGCCAGGGGCGCACCCTTGCCCGTCTCAAGGTCCAGCTCCACGACGGCCAGGTCGTCCTCAAACGCGGCGGCCCGGAGAATTACATCGCCCTCTTTGTCCGCCGCCAGACTATTGCCGTCGAAAATAATCTTATCGTTTCCGCCCCACATGTTTACGTAGAAGACGGGGACTTGATTCGCCTTCGCCTGCGAACTCACCAGTTCGTCCTTGATGAGTTCCTTACCCACGTGATAGGGTGAGGCGTTCAGCACCAGAACCACGTCCGCGCCCTGCTCGGCCAGGGACTTCACGGGACGAAACGGATATATGGGATGATCCGGTTCGTCATTACGATACCAGAGGTCTTCGCAGATGGCCACGCCGACGCGCGTGCCGTCTACTTCGTGGACCTTCGCCTCACGACCTGGAATAAAATAACGGTAGTCGTCGAAGACGCCGTAGTTGGGCAGGCAGGCTTTTTCACCTTCGCCGATGAGTTGGCCGTCCGAACAAAGGGCGTATGCATTAAAGAGATGCTGGCGATCGATTTGCCCGCCTTCGCCCTCGACCAGGGGACGGCAATAACCAATGGCCGCGGCGAGGTACCCCTTCGTGTGGGGAATGATCTCCCGCAACGCCTTGATATTGGAATCGATGATTTCGCGGCGAAACAACAAATCCTGAGCGGGATACCCGATGGTGATCATTTCCGGAAAGGCGATGATGTCCACGCCTTCCTCGCGACCCCGTTGGAGCATGGCGATGATCTTGTCCCGATTTCCCGCCACGTCGGCGATGACGGGATTGATCTGAGCCAGTCCTATCTTTTTGATTTTACTCATGGGAAGCGTTCGCGCCAGGTTTCAATATTATGTACTTTCGTGCAGATGGCGTCGAAAACAATTCCTTCCTCGTGCAATTGTTCACGATAAGTCGGAATGTCATCGGGTCGCCCCTGCAACTCCGGAGAGACCAGACAAATTTTGAAACCCGCGTCCTTGAGAGTATCGCGTATTTCGGGCGTGATCGGCAGGCGCGTGAAGCAATCCACCCAGACCCAGTCCACGCGTCCGCGCATGTTCATGATCGTATCGAGTCCCTCGAATTCCGAGAAACGCAGAGCCGAGTTGGGGTTTCCGTCGCGAGCCAGCAAATTGATCATGGGAAAGCTGGAATCCAAAAAAAAGTAGTTCTTGATGCCGTGTTTTTCCAGAACTTCGAGACAACGGTGTTCGATGCGTTCGCTCTTAACATTCAGAATCATCGTCCCGTGCCGGTATTCGGCCGCGTAGGGTTCGAAATCCTCGCCGTCGGTGAACGGGTCGTGTTCGAGAATGAGGCGATTTCCATGGTCGCGCAGATCGATCTCGACCCCGAATTCGCGCGGCAACTCTCGCAGGGCGGCCAGCGTATTGACTCTATGAGCGATGTAATGCATGACGGCACATCAAGCTACACCGGCTTAAACGCCGGCCTGCTTGAGTTCCTTCTTTAACTTACGGCTGAAAGTAATCGTGCGCTTAATAAATTTCCACTTGGCGCCCATGCCGGTGTTCCATTTCGATTCGCCGTGAATTCGATCGGGAAAAATCACGTCGAAACGCACCAGGTTCAACTTTTTCTTACCGGCCATGTAAAGCGCGTACAAATCCAGCGCGAAGTCATGGGGCGGATTCTCCCAACCGTCAAAGAAGGTATGGTGAAAGATGTTCGGCTGAGCGTTGATGTCGTGCAACTTCGTGCCCATGTAGACCGTTTCGAATATGCTCATGCCCGTGGTAAAAAACTGATCCGCGAAGGGACGGTTTTGTCTTTCGCCCTTAACATAAATATTCTCGGGACTTCCGGCCTGCTCGATTATCTCAAGGGCTTTCAAAACATCTCCCGGATCGGTCTGCATGTCGGCGTGAGTCCAACCGATGAATTCACTCTTTGCCGCGCGCAATCCGGACAGGATACCGAAGCCGTAGCCCTGATTCACTTCTACGCGAACGCTTCGCGCGAACTTGTACTTCGGCAGCAATTTCTTCATGACCGCCGGACTGTCGTCCGTGGAGCCGTTGTCCACCAGCAGGACCTCGACATCCTTACGATCGATTACGCCCTGAAATTTTTCCAGGATCAAGGGAATGTTCTTCTCCTCATTATAACAGGGAACGATGATGGAAAGTTTTAGTTTCGCCATGTTATCTCCGAAAGACCCACCATTTCTGGCCGATGAAATTCAATACCGTACTGGTTCCCGTCGCCATTAGAAAACCCAGGAAAACGAAACCGGGTAAGACGAGCAGTACCAGTTTATTGACGCCCACATTGGCCATCAATGTTGACGCGTATAAGATAATAAATTTAACGATTTCCCAGCTTGAGTAGCGCGACTTCTCAAAGGTCCAGAACTTATTGATCAGGTACGCGGCAACGGTGCCGATGATGAACGAAATCGCCTTGGCGGGCGACTTGGCCATGAAGTTAATCAATAGAAAATAGAAACCGAAGTCCGTCCCCACGGCCGTAAGGCCGGCCACCAGAAAGCGAGTCAGCTGTTTGCGCAATTCCTGATCCCGCCAGGCTGCCTCCAGCTTTCCGCGCAAGTCCTCCGGCTGATCAACGGCGGATACCTCGGTTTCCGATTTGTCGCTTTCGGTTTTCGAATTCATCAACGGTGCGCCTGTTTGAAATCGCCGTAACGCGCATCCAGCTCCGCGACGGCTTCCGGCGTGATGCTCACGTCTTTCTCCAGGCGATAAGGATGGTCCTTGCACTTGTGAAAGTAGGACTGCCAGTATTCGTAGGTCTTGTAGTCATTGGGCGTGCCCCAGCAGATGTAGTGGTCCACCTGGAAGACCTTAACTTTATGACCCATCTCCACCAGTTCTCCGAGCATGGAGTCGATGTAGAATTCATTATTCACGCGATTGTTGTTCTTGATCAATCGCTCCAAGGCGCGGCGATACAAACCCGCGGACCGAAACCAGAACGCGCCCACGATGGCGTGATCGTTCAGGGGATCCTCCGATATGGCTTTTTTTACGGACACCCCCGTGGCCGTGTCTTCGCCGTCGACCGGAACCCAACCATAGGCGCCTGGATTGCGCTCGCTGGTGGGGTTGCCGCGAAAGGTAAACGCAATAGCGTCGACGCCCGCGTCGTTGACAAGCTCGGCGTACTTTTTGGAATCAATCAGGACGGCATTGTCCGACGCGGCGATGAGCACGGGCGCGTCCTCCGGCTGCCCCTCCAATCCAAGGGAAGCCGTGATGGCCTGACCCTCGGTAACTTCGTCCAGGCGTTTGATCTCCGCGTCGGGATACCTGCCGCGAATGCCGTCTTCCAGAGGGTACGTATCCAGGTGTTCCCCCAGACAGACGAAAACGTTCTTCTCGGCGGGCGGAAGACTCTCCGACGCCTGGCGAATCATGGGTTTGCCGGAGACCGGAAGCAACGGCTTGGGCAGCTCATAGCCTTCGTTGGAGAAACGGCTGCCTCGCCCCGCCAGTGGAATTAAATTGATCGAGTTGGCAAGGGGCTCCGGCATGGCATGTTCGCGCGTCATGCTCGCGAAGTAGTCCGACCACATGTGATACTCTTCGAGATCACGCGGCGTTCCCCACTGCAACATATGTTGAACATCGTAGATGGAAACCTTCAGGCCGTCCTCAACCAGCAGATTATAAATCAGACTGACGTAGAATTCGCCGTTGAGATTCACGTCGCAGTCCATTAAAGCTTGAAAGTACTTCTTAACGTAGGCGCCCTTTTTGAAATAGTAGGTTCCATTGGAGGCGAACTCCTCCATGCGATTGTCCGTGAAGGGTTCTTTTTCCTTGATCTCCAGCATCCACTGGTCCTTATCCCTTTGAAACGCATAGTTTGTGGGACCCAGCATGTGTGGATGAAAACCACGATAAGAAACCACCGCTCCGTCCGCGTCGCGCTTGCGCGTATGGTCCAGGAAATCGTCGTAATCCCAGTAGGTTCCGAAATCGCAATAGTTGACGATGACTTCCTCGTCGTCGTCCAGTCGATCGAACACCTGAGCCACGGCGAAGACCGGCCCTTTTTTGTGGGGCGCGATTTCAACGATTTCTCCCGTAGGCGCGATTCGTTGCAGCTCTTCACGCATGTTCGTTTCGCGCAGATGGGTACCGTTGCAGATAAAGGTAAACTTCGTTTCGCCCGGGAAAAGACCCACCACGTGTTCGATGATGGGTTTACCATCCGCCTTTATAAGCGGTTTGGGATCCTTGTAGCCGGCCGCGATGAAACGTTGTCCGGTACCGGACATGGGGATTACTATGTGCATCAGATTTTCTGCCGATACTTCTCGGCTTCCCAGTTAAAAAGATAATTCAGTTCGTCGTCTGCCAGGTAGTCGACCGGCGCACCCGCCATTTCCAGGGTAAGTACATGAGCCTTGTAGACTTCCTCGATTTCGCGAGCTTTCTTTAAGTTACGCGCGATGACGTAAATTTCGCCGTCATGCAGAATGATCCGAGGTAAATGACCCGTCTTCTCCCGGAAATCGCGAATCTCCTCGACCTTCGTTTCCCGAAGCTCCAGCGCTCCCTTACCGAAGAAAACCATTCCGTCCGGAAAATACGGGCCCGCCCGCAAACCCTCCAGATTGTGTCGCACGGCCCGGACCAGCTCCTGGTCCATAACCTGGTGAGCAATTAAGCGTGATTCGCTCAACTCGTTTACCAGGCGCGCGATTTTCGTCGTACGCTTGTAGTGAGACAGATCCAGATCGAGGCGTGATTCGCAAGCGGCCAGCACGGATTCCGTGAGCGCCATTACCTTCTCCGGATCATCATCGCTGACGATGAGTCCGTGATTACGAAGAAAGACCAACCCCGGCTCACCCCGGCCCGCGTTTTCGCGCTCCTTGAGTTCGCGATACATTTCCAGGGCCAGCTCGATTCCCGGCGTGCGATAATCCACCAGCAGGGCGTCGGGGAAAAGCTCCCCCAGGGTCTCCCGCCAATCGCCGCGCGATGCGAGCGCCGTCACAACCAACGGATGCGTATGAAGAGTATAGCGATACAACAACGCGTGCAGGAACGTCTCGATGGACGGGCGCGGCGCGTTCGCGTCCGAATTGGAATTCGTTTCCTTCAACAGGGCGCCGGCGATGCGTTCTCGGTCTCGTCGATCGGGCGCGCCGGTTAGTTCCGGGTTTACCAGAATATCGCGCACGCCCTTCAAGTCCAGGCGACAGTGACCGCTTTCCGGCTCCACGTCCGAAAGTAGAAAGCCGGAAGCCTTCACGATCAAGGTATTCCCATCGGGCTTTACCGACGAATTGCCGCCGCCGGCCTGCACCAGATCAAATCTTTCGCCCGCGTACTTGGATATTTCTACTAAATTTTCCAGTTCGTTCATTTGGTTTTTCTATTATGGCCCGGCTCGTTCAGGCTCTTCGCCGACCGACGAGACAGTTACTCCCAGGCGTTCAGCAACTCCGAGAAAGAGGCAATCTCTCGAAATGTTCCCGATTTCCCTTGAGGCTCCGGCGTTTTACCGGTGGGAGCATGCTCCAGTTTGCCGGGCGAACCGTGCTTCGGCTCTTCTTGCCGGGGATTAAACCAGATCGCCTCAATATTCAGTGCCATGGCACCGTGAATATCCTTGGCGAAATTATCTCCCACCATGCAAACTTGCTCGGTCTTCAAGTTCAACTTACGCAGGCCCGCGTGAAACATGTCGGCGGCCGGCTTTTCGATGCCCGCTTCCTCGCTGGTGACCATGAAACCCACATGACCGGCCAGGTCCAGTTTTTCAAGCTTGCGAAACTGAATGTCGGCGGTCAAATCAGTGACGATGCAAATCGCCTCGGGTGAAAATCGCGCCAGCACATCCATGGCTCCATCGTAGGGACGCATGCGCTCCAGAAATGAATTCCAGTAGAGTTCGCTGAGCTCCCGAGCGTGCTTCAAAGCGGGCACGTTTAACAGCTCCAGCATTCGCTGAAAATACAGGAGTCGATTGTGCGATGAGGCCGTCCCGTCCAGCTCCACGTGAATCATGCCCCGCGCGCGGCGAAAGGCGTCGTCGAACTCATTCCTCTCAACCTTCAGTCGGTCTCGACAATAAGACCGCACGAGTTCCATGGAGGGCTCATGGGCCGCTCCATAGTCGTAGATGGTATCGTCCAGATCGATGAGTAAACCTTCAGGCATCTTCATCGCGGCTTTTCCACACCTCGCTGAGCATGAGCAGGATCATCAGTTGCGCGAATCCTCGTTGTTCGCCCTGCCAGGCAATCCGATCGGGTTCGGTGATTTCATCCAAATTGACGATGATTCGCTCGGCGATTTCGCGCACTTTCGAGCCTTCGAGTTCACCGTCCAGGATCAGAAACTGATGGCGTACGTCTTCCTCGTAATCGTGAATGACCGATACGCCTTCGTTTTGCAGCTCAAGCACGAACTGATCCAGGTTGACGTTGACGTCGGCCGTCATCATGAGCTTGACGCGCTTTTCTTCCTTGTCCAGGAAATAACGCAGCACCAGATCGGCGAAAGGCCTCTGGGGATAAATGAACTTTCGCGCGTCCGCTTCCCGGGATTCAATCTGTTTGATGACTTGCTCGGGAGTATAACCGCGCTTCTTGACGTCCCGCTCCACCTTCCAGTGGCGGCGCAGCTCTTCTTCCGTATCCAGGTAAATCTTAAGATCAATTTCGCGGCGCAGCTTGGGTAGATAGAACGAATGCAGTCCGCACAGAACGATGAAGTCCCGGGGCACGACCTTCACCGGCCTGGTAAAACGACCGGTCCCGTGATCGTATTCCACCCGCTCCACAATCTGACCGTGCTTCAGGTTGATGACGTGTTCAGCCTGCTTGTAAAGGAAGTTCGCCTTGGGATGTAGATGCGAATAATATTTCCAGTTACCATCGCCGCGTTCCCACTTATGTTCGCCGTCGCCTTCCAGTTCCACCATGCGTTCATCGCCGAAGATGCCGCGAAGGTCGGTGAGCAGAGTTGATTTGCCGGCGCTGGAGTCGCCGGCGATGCCGATCACCGTCGCGCCCGCGCGTTTGTAGATGGCATTGGAGCGAATCCCGTACTTATACAGCACGTAGATCATCGCGATGAGCGCGCCCGCCAGGAATGTAAAAGACAGGTGCCGTCCATTGGGCACGTCGAGCTTTAGATTAAGCTTCGTTCCCAGAAAATTTAAATCGCTCACTTCCGGAATGTGGAAGAACACGAAGTAAAAAAGATAGAACGCGGACAGCCCCAGGAAAAGACTCAGGGCCGGCGGTTTGCGACGCGCGCGACCGGCGTTGATGAAGAAAATCGTCAGATAGGGAATGGTCCAGACATACCAGGCCGGCGAAGGCGGCACCAGCAAAACGAAGACGGAGAACAGTCCGCCCAGAAAACCGAACAGCAAATCCTTATTCGTTTTGGGATAGACCAGAAAGCGGGCATAGAGCACGGCGACGGCCAGCACCGGTAGAATTACGCGCAACTCGCCGATGGCGAAATAGACTTCGTAGAGCTTGCCCTGCTGTTCATTGAACAGCACCAACTTGCGGTAGCCGTCCGTGAACAAAACATGAAATGAAAACAAGAGATAACAGAGAACCGGGATAATGATCAACGGCGCCAGGGATCGCAGATTGCGATTGCGATAGAGGTAGATACCCATCATGGGCAGGGCGGCCAGGACGTGGAGTTTGACGCTCAGCGCCAGGCCGAAGAGAACGGCCGACCACAACAGACGATTGCGAATCAGGAAAAACACGGACGCGAACAAGAGCGCCGTGGGGATCAAGTCGAGCTGGGAATGTATATACGAGGCATAAAGTACGATGGGCGAAGCGAAATAGAAGATCAGAATTTCGCGTCCGCGATTCACGTACAACTTACGCAAAAAGTAGACGATGCTCAGATCCGCCGCCAGGGTCGGTAGCTTGAACATAAAGTTGAGCAGGGGCGTAAAATTAAGGCCCAGCATTTCATAGGGCCAGTACACCGCGCTCATTATGTAGAGCATCAAGGGCGGATAGGGAAACGGCGAAGGTAAATTCTCCGGCCAGTTACCCGCCTGAGCGAAGTAGTTCCAGGGGTTGTCGAAGTGAGTTACGAAGTGCTTAACGAAAGGTACGAAAAGCTGATCCTGGTAATCGGATGAGAAGAGTAAAAGAAAAACCAGCTTAACGCCCAGAATCGCCGTAAATATTCCACGATTGAGCGTATAGAAGGGGTTCAGTCTGTTAAAATCGAAATTCGCCATGGTGAAATTCGAGGCTTTACTTGTTTACGACGCGCAAGGACGGATGCGCGTCGAACAAATCCGCGCGAAGATAAACCCGGAGCGTCGGGTGATCGGTCCCAACTCGACGGTAGCAAGGCTGGGCCGCGCACTTTTGACCGGCTTTGGCCGTGTGCTTCGCGAGTTGTTCACGAGCTTGAAGGGAAGTCTTGTATTCCGCGTTGTCCTTCGCGGGCAAGGGATAACCCAGAACCGTATCCTTCCAGGTAACAATGAGTTCGACCCCGGCTTTCCATTGACGCATGGGGCCCCAGAAATGCTTCACTGTAAAAGAAACATCGCTTTCCGGCGGATAGAGACGAGGATCGTAGAGGACCTGAATCGTCCACTTCTTCGCGGCGGCTACCCGGCGAAAGTAAGGAACCAGGTCATTGTAGAGCTTCAGCTTTTCCTTGTGTTCCGCGTTTTCCGAACCAGTAGCGTAGATTCGAGCTCTCGCGTCGAAAACCTTAAAGTTAAAAGGAAGCAACAGAAGCAGCGCAAGCAAGGGAACCATGGACGGCAGTAAACGCTTCCACATCGGAGACGTGCCCTCTTCCTGGGCGTGCTCCGACTCCCCGGTTTCAAAGACGAAGCGCCTTTCGATCATCACGACCATACCGGCCATGATCAAAATCAGACCGATGTGGAGATAGTAACCCCACACTCGTTTCACGGTCAGCGCCACGGGCAATGTCAACGCCAGGCCGAAAGCGATGAGAACCAGCTCCAGCGGAAAACGCACCGAACGTCCGCGAAACATGGGCAGAACGTATCGCACGGCGGCATAGACAACCGCGCCCATCAGGACCAACAGGATCAAAATAAACAGAACTTTCGGCGCTCCGCTCCAATCCGTTATGAAGTAATCGAGCCAGGTTCGCCAGGTGACCGACACATTGTCCGCGCCATGGCCCGTGTTCTTAAAAGTCCAATTGATCCACTTCGCGTAGTAGCCGCGAAAGAGCATGGGAATGGCCAGCATTTGTCCCAGCAGAAAAAAGAAAAACGCCTTGAGGCCGGCTTTCCAGGGAAACTCCAGGCGGGGGCGCTCGCCGTCCAGGCGAAGAACCGCCAGCCCGGCCAGCAGGGGAATAATCGGCAGAACGGAAATTTTCGCGCCGAACGCCAGCCCCAGAAAAATCCAGTACGCGCCGAAGCGAAATTCATTCTTCACCGCGAAGTAAAAGAAAACACCCAGAAAAAACAGCAATACCGGTTCCGGCTTCGGCATGCTGAAAAAATAAACCGTATGGGGCAGCGAAATCAAAAGCGCCAGCAACAGAGCCCGCGTATACCAGGCGCGCAAAAACGCGATGACCAGCAAAACGAAGCCCGCGAACTGCGCCAGCGCCATGGCCAGCCGCGAAGCCGTAATCAAGCCCTTTTCGCCCGAGATTTTCTCGGGGATGTACGCCACCAGGGCGATGTAGTTGAACATCACGCGCCCGTAGCGATGCTCGTCGCCGTCGGCGATTTGATGTCGGAAGTCCTTGAAGTCTTTCGGATACAAGATTTTCTTTACGGCATCGTAAGAGATCCAGTGATCCATGTGAAGGACATAGCGCCCTTCGCTCATGTCCGCGGCCGATCTCGCGGCATGGGAAAAATAGAACAATCCTCCCACCACGACGACCAGCACGGTCAACAGGGTATTGAAGCGTTTCATCAAGCTTGTTTCGCTCCGACGTAGCGACGAAACTCGTCGTAGTCTCGAATATAGTCGGCTTCCTCATAGGGCGCCGAGGCGATGACCAGCATCACGCAATCCCGGCTGAACGCGCGCATGGAGTGCCATAGCTTCGCGCCCAGCAGAACGCCCACATTGTCCTTGACCATGCGAATCGTCTGAGTCGTTTCTCCATCGTCCAGATCCAGCATGAAATCGCCCTGGACGCAGAAGATCACCTGCTCCGTTTCGCGATGCGCGTGCTTGCCGCGCGTGTTGACCGCGTTCTCCAGTTGATTGATGAAGTACACGCGTTTGATATCGAACGGAATATGGCGATTGCCTTCCATGAAACTGAGATTGCCGCCCTCGGGGTTTTCCATCCTGGGCACTTCCACGTAACCGGAATGCTTAACTTTGATTTCCTTCATTTGGCCGTATTTCCTGAGATGTTGCAGAACCAATCCCTTCAGCGAGGGTTTTTGGCCGCCAAGGCGCAAAATGAACGCCCATGATTTTACGAACTTTCGCAGGGGCGGGTTCGGTCCCATGCGATTGATCAAGCGCGAAACGAACAGCTTCATCAGCACGAATCGCACCGGGTTCGTGACGAACTTCTTGCCCGTCATGGCCCATAGATTCTTAAACTTATAGGGCGACGGACACACCAGCCAGATGAAACCCAGCCATGCCGCCAAATTATGAGTAGAACGTTTCGAAAAATAGCGCGTATAGAATTGCTTCAGGCGCGAACCCTGAAACTTACGAATACCCGTCGTCGTTTCGTCGTCCCAGATTTTCAGTTCAATGGGAGCGCGAAGCTTGAAACCGCGGTTGTAGGCGCGAACCGTATATTCGTAATCCGATAAATAGTGCGGCACCAGTACGGGATGAAAGCCACCCAGTTCCAGAAAGTCCTTCATATGAAGAAACAAACCGCGCGTGGACAGGCAATTGATCTCCTCGGGTTTCACGGCGGGCACGATGGCCAGCGTACTCCAGTCGATGCTAACGCCGGCATCCATGAGCTTTTCGCTCTGCATGCTGTAACACGCCGACCCAATCAACGTGCGCTCCCGTCCTTCCAGGAGACGCAAACCGGTTTCCAGGAAATCATCCTCAACGCGCGTGTCGTCATTGATGATCATCACGGCCCGGCCGGAAGCTTTCGCGTGCTTCTTGATCCAGTTATAGCCCTGGTGCAGGGAACCGCCCCACCACCAGGAACCCTTGCCGCGCAAGACGGTCAGCGATTGAATGCTTTCGCCGACCATCTCCGCCGTGCCGTCCGTGGAACCGTCGTCGATGAGCACCAGGTGAAAATCCTGGAAGCTCTGCTCCTTGAGACAGGCGATGAATCGCGCGGTGATGTCGCGGCGATTGTGTACGGGCAGAAGTATGTAGAGTCGGGGATCGCCGACTTGTCGATCGAGGACTATATTCAAGGATTCTTTCGCAGGGAGAAAAAGTAATTATCACCGACGCGCAACATGTCGAAGAAGCGCGTGATCAAATGATTGGGTTTGAAACGCCGGGTGTGAAAACGGCGCGCTCGCGCGATGACCGCCGACTGTTCTTCCGTAGGTTCGTTTCCGTTCGCGGGTTGCCAGAAGGGATGGGGTTTGCCCTTTTCCGGATAGGCGGCGCTGTGAGCACGTTGATAGAACAGCCATTCCGAACTGGTAATGGTAGGCGAACGCTCCACCGTAAAGCCGGTCTTTTTGGCGGCCAG
>CAZGYS010000041.1:0-19588 GCA_964530305.1 uncultured Leptospiraceae bacterium | reverse complement strand
TGGTTCAGTAAGTCCATATTCAGCGGCACGGCGTCCATTTTTGAAAATCGCCATATTATCCGAGACACGCGCGTCAACAAACTCGTCTTCCCGACGATTACCGTCCTACGAGACCTGATCCGAGAGCTGCCGGTCCTGTTGATCCTCATGACGGTCCTGCCGTTCATGGGAATCGCCGCGACTCCGCACTGGCTGCAATTGCCTCTGGTCGTCGCCTTGCAAATCGCATTGATTGCCGGAATCGTCTATTGCGCGGCGATGATCATGCCGTATCTTCCGGACGTTAAATACATCATCGCCACGGGCCTGCAACTGCTGATGTTCGCGTCGGGCACGTTCTATGATTACAAGGCCATGTCCGCGAGTTTCCAGTCGGTATTCCTTTTAAACCCTGTAGCGGTGCTCATTAATCTTTATCGAGACGCCCTGATGTATCAAAAGCTGATCAATCCCATGGACGCGTTGTACGTGGCGGCGTTCGCCGCGGGGTTCGCTCTGCTGGCGGCCATGCTGCGACGCAAGCTCGACGCCGATTTGCCCACGGTGCTGTATCGATGAATCCTCTCATTGATCTGGAATCGGTCAGTTTCGGCTACAAGACGGGCCGGCTGTTTTTCTCTCGGGAAAGAAAACCGGTTCTCAACGACATTTCCTTTTCCATCTATCCGGGCGAAACCCTGGGCATCATCGGCCGTAATGGCGCGGGCAAGAGCAGTCTATTGCGATTACTGGCGTCGATCTTCAGACCCGACTCGGGCTCTCTGCGCATCAATTGCGAAAACGTAAAACTGCTTTCGCTGGAACTGGGTTTCGCGGATCAACTTTCCGGCCTGGAAAACATCATCATGAGCGGAATGTATCACGGCTTCTCGAAACGTGAAATGGAGGCGAAGACCGCTTCCATCGTCGATATGTCCGGGCTCCAGGACTCAATCGGCAACACCTTGATCACGTATTCCTCGGGCATGCGCGCGCGACTCGGGTTTTCCATCGCCTTTCACCTGGATCCCGACGTGCTCTTGATCGACGAGGTGCTCGGCGTGGGCGACGTGGATTTTCAATACAAGTCCGAAGCGTTGATCAAGGAGAAGATGAGATCGGATCAGACGGTGGTCCTGGTAACTCATGACTACTATCTCGTGCACGAGATTTGCGACCGCGCCGTGTGGATCGAGGACGGAACGATTCACGCGCAAGGAGAACCGGAAGGAGTTCTGCGAAAATACCTGACCCACATGCAGGTGGACTGGGACGAGATTTTTCCGGGTAGATGATTTACTCCCACATATGATTCAAGGGTCCGGTGCCCGCGCCGAGCCCGGGGGCGTTCACCAGGGCGCCGTCCAGGTAGTCCTTCGCGGCGCGAATGGCGTCTTCCATTTCCATGCCGTGGGCCAGGCCGGCGGCGATGGCAGCGCTCAAAGTGCATCCGGTGCCGTGGGTGTTTTTGTCATCGCGGCGAAGCGACTTGAAGCGGCGCAGCTCTCGTCCGTCGAAAAAAAGATCCGTTACTTCTTTCGCGTCGTCCCCCTGGAGACGATGCCCTCCCTTCAAGAGCACCTGGGCTCCCGTGCGTTCATGGAGGCGAAAGACCGCCGTCTCCATTTCCGCCGGCGTGCCGATGGTTCGCTCCAGGATGACGCCGGCCTCGGGCAGGTTCGGCGTGATGAGCGCGGCCCGGGAGAGAAAATCAATCATGGCTTGCTCGGCGCTTTTTTCCAGCAGGCGATCTCCGCTGGACGCCACCATGACCGGGTCGACCACCAGCGGCGGCGCGGCGTTAAGGTCGGAAAGGCAATCGCCTACCGCCGCGATAATCTCCGCGGAAAACAGCATGCCCGTCTTGACGGCGGCCACGGGAAAGTCGTCGAAGACCGCGCGAATCTGCCCGGCAACGATATCCGGCGTCATGGCCTGAACACCGCTCACGCCGGTGGTGTTTTGACAGGTCACCGCGGTAATGGCCGTCGTACCGAAACAGCCCCGCGCGTGAAAAGTTTTTAGATCGGCCTGGATGCCGGCGCCGCCGCCCGAATCGGAACCGGCGATGGTGAGCGTAACGGGAAGACTCATGTTCGCATGGTTCAAGGCGATTCGCGCGACGTCGAGAGAAAAAGAGTCCCATCGACGACGAGTAACGCGGCGTTTATTAATGGATTCGGAAACGTGGTTTGATTAAGATGACGGCCTAAGATATCATGCGGACGGTAGCCCGTATCCAAAATGAAAATTGTGCAAAACAAGGGCGAGGATAAATGCAAAAAGACAGTCTTAAAGCAATCCGTCTGGGCTTCCTCGGCGGCATGGCCTTTGTCCTGGGTATGGCCGTAACAAGCCTGCTGGCTTCCGAACTGGTGAACGGCCTCTGGCGATTTTCCAGCAATGATGTTCTGTCATCGACCGAGATAAACCATAACTTCGACACACTGAACGCGCGCATCGACTCAATCGTAGGCGGCGTTGACGCCGTGCCGGTAGGTACGATTCTCGCGTGGCATAAATCATTCACGGGTACTCCCGCCTTGCCCGTGGGCTACGTGGAATGCAATGGCCAGGTCCTGAGTGATACGGCTTCCCCTTATAACGGCCAGACCATACCTAACTTGAATTCGCCGGTGAATGCCTGGAACTCGCGCGGTAGTTTTCTCAGAGGCGATACCACGTCCGGAACATTCGAGAACGATATTTTTCAAGGACACTACCATACGATCTTCAAGCCGACCAACATATTCGAGTGGCATTATACAGTCGGTTCGGGCACCAACTCACTCGCCGCCGGCCCCAATGACTCGCACCGCGAAGGCGTAACCACCACCGGTTACGGCGTGACCGCTCCGATTGACGGCACAAACGGAACCGTCCGCTTCGGCGATGAGACTCGGCCCGTGAGCATGAGCGTGGTCTGGATCATCAAGGTTACATAATCCCCGGTTACTTCCCCGCGACCATCGCCTTTCCCGGCTGACAAATTCACGCCGGAGCTCAGGTTTGACGCATGCAATCGGACGGCGGCGTATTCAAAGTCAAGGGCGGAAATCCCATTTCCGGGACCATTCGGCCACAGGGGAACAAGAACGAAGCATTGCCTCTGCTCGCGGCGTGCTGTCTGACCGACGAACCGGTGACCCTTCGCAACTTACCCGAAATCGAGGACGTCCAATTGATGGTCGAGATCATTCGCGCCCTGGGCGTGGATGTGAAGGAACTGGCTCCCGGGGACGCTACCGCGCTGGAACTGCACGCGAAGAACGTTCCCTCCAGCGAACCGGCGCCGGAACTCTCCACTCATCTGCGCGGCTCGGTAACCCTGGCCGGTCCCTTGCTGGCTCGCACGGGGCGCGTCTTTCTTCCGCGCCCCGGAGGCGATCGCATTGGTCGTCGCCGAATGGATACCCATGTTCTGGCGCTCGAGGCGCTGGGCGGCAAGGTGGAAGTATTTCCCGACGGCATCGAGATTCGCGCGGATGAACTGGTCGGCGCGGACATCCTGCTGGACGAGGCTTCCGTGACGGCCACCGAGAACGCGCTGTGCGCCGCGGTCCTGGCCCGGGGCGAAACCGTCCTGCGTAATGCCGCCAGTGAACCCCACGTGCAGGGGCTTTGCGCCATGCTCAACGGCATGGGCGCGCGCATCGAAGGCATCGGTTCTAATATCCTGCGCATCCAGGGAGTGGAACGTCTGCGCGGCACCGCCCGACGCATCGGCCCGGACTATCTGGAGGTCGGCAGCTTTATTTCCCTGGCCGCGGTTACCGGCGGCGAACTCTTGATCGAGGACGCGGACATCGCCAACCTCCGCATGATTCGCTTGATATTTTCGCGCCTGGGAATCGAGACCCGCGCTGAAGAAGACGCCCTGCGGGTACCCGGCGATCAATCCATGCGCATTGAAATGGATCTGGGCAATGCCATTCCTCGCATCGACGACGCGCCCTGGCCCGGGTTTCCCGCGGACATGACCTCGGTAGCGCTGGTGACGGCCACCCAGTGCACGGGCACGGTACTCATTCACGAAAAGATGTTCGAGTCACGGCTGTTCTTCACGGACCGCCTGATTTCCATGGGCGCGCAAATCGTCTTGTGCGATCCTCACCGCGCGCTCATCGTGGGACCCGCGCCGCTGCACGGCGCCGCCGTTTCGAGTCCGGATATTCGCGCGGGCATGGCCATGCTCATCGCCGCGCTGTGCGCGCAGGGCGAATCAACGATTCAGAACATTCAGCAGATTGATCGGGGATTTTCGCGCATCGACGAACGTCTACGCGCGCTGGGCGCGGACATCACGCGCGAAGCGTGACGCCCGGCCGTCCGGAAAGGAAGCTCAGACGCCTTCTTTCTTCATGGTCTTCTTAACTTCCAGTTGAAACTGGTCCTTGAGGCCTTGACCGCGCACGTAGTGAATGCATTCGCACTGGGCCCATTTTGAAGCGCGCTTGGCGCATTCCTTGAGTTCGACGCCCTTGATGATGCCGGAACGCATGGATTGAATTACGACACCCGTGCTTTCCGCGTCCGCGGTGCCGGAAACGGCCTGCACGATCTCGCCGGTGATTTTACGAATGATGAGATCGTTCGCCTGTAGACGCGTACTCTCGATACAGGTGGCTTTCATGCGGGACATCTCCCCGCTGTCCTTGGCGATTTTACTGGCCGAGCCGGGGACTCGCATATAGAAATAATCCACGCCGTTAATCAATCGCCATCCTTCGAATTCCTCGCCGCCGCTCACCTTGTCGGCACTGGAACATCCCGCGCCGGCAAACACCAGCCCGGCGAAGATCACGGCGGACATCGCCATGGCTTTGATTGCTGCTCTCTTCATTTAATTCTCCTTCGACGATACGCCGTCGCGTGTATGATCGATTTTGTGATTGGACACGCAATCAAAAAGAAAAGTTCAGGATGCTTTTTTGGAAATGCGTACCTGTCCGGAACGATCCCGCACCAGGCGAATCGCCTGATCGATGAATTTCAGCTCACGGCCGGACGGACGATAGTCCCGCGCCAGTTCGATCCGCAGGGGCAGGACCTGCGCCTTGATGCTCTTCAGGGCCTGACGGCGATTAGCCGGAGCCGAGGGAGCCTTGAGCCACAGAGCCAGCTCTTTGCCATTGTTTTCGAGTTTCATTTGTATATCTCCCGAGCCGACCCTCGCGGTGCCGGCGGTCCTTCAAGGTTTGTTAGTTTTCTATTGGACGCGAGTTTTCATCATTTTGTTGTGCGCCGTTCAATTTTTCATCCACCCGGCGTCCGCATTATGTCACACTATCGGCAAAAATTTTGCTCCCATACATTGGATTTTTTTGTCCAGGGTGCGGATCCATGGCCGGAATCAGGTTGGATCCGCAATTCGCCTGTGCCTTTTCCGATTGCCCAAAACCTGAAAACATGCTATAAACCCACCCCTCGGTGAATCCCACCCACGGGACTCTCAATCCGGCGGGCGGGTACGGTAAGGGTTTGAAGAATTGGTTGATAAAATTAGAATTGAAGCTCTGGGTAGGGCGGGAAAATCTGCTCTCGATTAACTGAGGGCCTATAGCTCAGTTGGTTAGAGCAGTTGACTCATAATCAATTGGTCCCTGGTTCGAGTCCAGGTGGGCCCAATCCTTTTTTTTAAGCGCCGCCACTCGCGCTTCGCACTTTGCCGGCTAGTAGCGCCGCCACTCGTGCTTCGCGCATAGCGTCACAAGTCCCAGAGCGTCTTGCCTGATTTGTAGTCGATGCCCAGGGCACCGTCCTTTCCATAAATCAGAACACCCAGATCGCCGCCTCTCCTGAAGCGGACTTTGTCCTTGATGAAGTGCGTTTCGGTCAACGGGTCGTCCGAATCGAGATGCAGGCCGTCAAGGAGCTCGCCGGGCGATTTTCGCCATCGCAGGGATCCATCGCGATTGATGCAGCTGAGCAGGCGCCTGGAATTCTTTTCCAGGCTTTGTCGATGCAGGACGACCGCGGAATCCTTGCCGGAGTAGAGCACGATGGGATCGAGAAGAATGACTTTTTTAGGCAGAGGCGTTACTTTGGAATCGTAAATGGAAGCCAGGCTACGGGCGCTGTAATCCGAAGACCTCGAAATATCCATCAGACGCCGGGCGGGACCACGCAAAAGATACAGCACTTTTCTTTTGCCCTCGTTCCGTTCAAGACCAGGCGCGAAGACCTCGATTTCTTTTCGTTCGTCGACCTCATCCAGCGCCTTCGCCCGGTCGGCCGTGAGAAGTTCGTTCCGGTTGAAATCCAGATACAGCTTCAATCCGTCGGAAGTATCAAGTACCAGACGCTTCTTGTCCGCCTCAGAAGTCGTCTTGATTATGGAACCCGTTATGGCCGCATATTTCTTTTCAACGCCGGCCCGGTCGAGCATGCGCTTGCCGGTTTTCATGTCGAATTGATACAGGCCGGGCTTCTCATTGAGCGTCGGACTTTCCACCAACCAGAACGTATTGCCCGCGGGAACCAGGCGCGTGTAGAGGGACGGGCCGGGAAATTCAATCTTTATGCGCTTCAAAACCTTTTGCTCGCGGGCATCGAACAGTGTCAGGTATTGCTTACAAAAACTACAGGTCGTCCTGATGGAAGTGGAGCCGGGGCTTGTCTTTTTCACCGTGTAGTACAACGAATCGTCCGTGAGAAGCCAGACTCGCGTTTCGTTAGTGTCGGTGGGAATGAAAAGAGCATCCCGGAACGTACCCGGTACGGAGTTTGGAAACAGGGTCGTCTTGATGGCGGAGCAGGCGGAGCCGAGGACGAGCGTGGTTGCCAGAACTACGGGGAAGACCATATCGCGGCGCCGGCGTGCCGGACGCGATGAAACCGACTTTGATATGCCCATGGGCAATACTGGATCACTTAAGTGCATGGGGCAACAATTATGCGCAACTCGCACAATCAAATTTCTCGCCCCGCGCGATCGCGATTCCCTTCGCGCCTATCCTGGAATCAAACCGCGCGCGTATCGCGTCCGCTATTCGGACCGAAAATACCTGTCCCGGATTAACACCTATTTTCGCGTCGCCCAAATACATTTGAGTAGGCGAAACGGCGGCGCTAACATTTCCTGAACATAGGAACGAGCACCCATGGGACGGAGATCGCGGAGTAAGGGCCTCACGGCGGCATCACTTTTACTATCCAGTCTCGCGTTCGTCTCGTGCTCGGGGCCGACTCCGTACAATCCGGGAGATCCCGCCACCCTGGATTTTCATATTCTGAATTATCTCAGGTCGCTCTCCAATCCAGGCTCCGCTTCCCCGACGGGTGGCGCGCCGGCGTTTTCCTTCACGCTGCCTTTTAACAGCATTCATATCGCCGGGCGCATTCCCGTACAACCCACGGACGGAACGCCGCCTTACACGTACTCGGTCCAATCGAGCACGGCTCGGATAAGCAACGCCGGTCTCATGACAGCGCCCGAAAATCCCGGTACGGTAACTTTCCAGGTTACCGACGCGACGGGTCAGGTCGGCGAGCAAACGATGACGGTCCATGCCGGGTCGGGCAATGGAACTTTCGGTACGCCGACCAGCATTCCCAGTTGTAACGCCACGGCGTACATCGAAGCGGCCGATTTCAACTGGGACGGGAACCTGGACGTGGTGGTGGCATGCGCCGCCCCCGGCAACGGCATCCAGGTCCACATGGGCAAGGGCGATGGTACCTTCGAGACGGCCGTCTCCTATGCCGGCGGCGGAGAGGCGAACTTTCTGGCGCTCGGGGATTTCAATGGGGACGGGAACCTGGATATCGCCGCCCCTTTCAGCGGTTCCACGAACCCGGGTCTTGGAATCTACAACGGCAATGGAGACGGCACCTTTCAAGCCTTTCAGGGCCACATCACGACCTCAAACGCGAAGACCAGTGGAATGATGGTTGCGGGCGATTTCAACGGCGACGGGATCGACGATCTGATCCTCTCGGCGGGAACGGATACGGACATTTACCTGGGAACGGGTAGCGCCACCAATCTGGGTACCCTGTCTAATTTCAACACGGCCGACTCGGCTCTCGGCGGACATGCGGGCGATGTCGACGGCGACGGCGATCTCGATCTCATTATAGGCAAGGTGGGAATCCCGCCGGCGGGACATATGCGTCTTCATCTTAACAACGGCAATGGAACCTTCGCCGCGGAAGCGAATATTTTATGCGACGCCGCTTTCGGAACGACCAACGCCGTTCCCCTGGCGGACTTCAACGGCGACGGCAACCTGGACATCGCCTGCGTCATCGGAACCAACAACACCGTGGGAATCCATCCCGGTAACGGCGACGGCAGCTTCGCGGCCTACACCCAGTTCACTACTTCCAATAATCCCACCTTCGGACGTATCGCGGACTTTAACGGGGACGGCCACCTGGACGTAGCCACGGCCGAACAGGTCGCGGACAGATTGGGGATTCTGTTGGGCGACGGCACGGGCAGCCTGGGTTCCTACGCCACGAACGCGGACCCCATCACCAGTCCCAACGTCCTGGCGGCGGTCGATTTCAACAACGACGGCAAAATGGATCTCGTGAGCACGACCACCACTTCCAACTTCGTGATCCTGATCGGCAATTAAGCTCGCGCCCGTATCGCGTGCGATACTCACGGCCGGCCAAGATCTAAATCGCCGGACTACATCACCCCAAACTCCGCGCAAGCACCGCCGCTACTTTGCCGCGCGTCTCTTCATCAGCACGCTCATCAAACGCGGCGTAGAGAAAATCGCATTCGCGAACCGTGTGATGTTCGAAGACCTGTTCGAAGCGCGCCAGGGTCTGGAGATTGCGGGCGATGACTTTCGTCCAATCGCCTTGCCCCCGCGAACGCAAATCGCCCAGCAACGCGTGCACCTGGTCCAGGGCCTCGTCCAGCAGGCGATGATCGTGGCGAATGACCCGGGGATCGCCCTTGCCCGTCACCTCGAGCTTCTCGGCCAGGGGCAGAATGTTGCTTTCCTCCAGGCCGGCGTGCTCGTTCAGGGCGGAGCGAAAATCGCCCCAGCGGGCTTCGGCGACATCGCCCCGGTTGCGCAACAGAGCTTCGACAAACTCGGCGTAGAGCCGCCCGAGGCGTTCATGCACGCGGCGATTGGTCTGCGAAAGGCTCATCGATTTGCGGTCCGGAACGAGAATCCCGTTGAAACAGCCCGTTTCCGCGCAGGGGCCGTGTCCAGTCGTTTTGTGACGTTCCCGACACAATATCTTTTCCCGATTCAGCGGCCGCTCCCGGCCGCGGAATTGGATTTGCGCGAAAACCCGGGAGCTGTACTTTCGTCTAATATTGTGAAACTCCGCCCACGGACTCTCCGTTTATGAACACCAGAAGAAGATCGAAATTTTTGACGGGCCTGTTCGGTTTGCTGATGCTCTTCAGCCTCCCCCACTGTGATGTCGTGGACATCATCGTGGGCGAACCATCGGACAACCAGGACACGCTGGAACTGGCCGCCCTGGCGGGACTGATTCCCACGCCGGGAGATCACTTCAATCGGATGTACTACATCAATCCGCTTTTTTCCAACGACGCCACGAATATGAATCTGGTCTTCGAGGCCGGAGCCGAACATGTATTTTCCGGACGCAAGAAACTGATCCTGGTGCACGGCTGGGATTTCACGGACACGAACGACAAGGGTTATCCCGATATCGGCGCGCTCAAGACGCGCATCACCACGGACACCTGGACTTTCTTTCTGACGACCACGGAGTTTCAAACCATCACCAGCGCGCTGGGCTATGACGTTTACCTCTATGATTACCTGACGTCGGACGGCATCGACGTCAATGGAGCGCGCTTTCGCGCGAAGCTGGATTCCCTGTTCGCGTCCTCGACGGAAGCCACGACGATTTTCGCGCACTCCATGGGCGGACTGGTGACGCGCACCGCGCTCTATACGGGAGATCGCCCGAGCTACCTGACCCGGGTCATTTCCGCGGGCACGCCCTACCACGGCTCTCCCTGGGCCAGCGGCGCTTTTCAAGGCGATCGCTCCATCCTGGGAACGCTTGCTTCCTTCCTGACCAATACGACCGGAGGCTTGGACCTGGCCTGGGATAATTACGACGGCAGTCTGGACGGGGCTTCCAACGCGAAACTAACGGCGCTCAACGCCCAGACCGCTCGCGATGATCTGCTGTACGTGTACTACGGCTCCCTGCCGACCCTGGCCGTGGGCGCGGGCGCCGGGGACGCCAACGGCACCCTGAACGCAACCTGCCCCCTGCTTGGTTCAACTTTCGCCGAGTCCGACTGCATCGTTCCGGTGCGCAGCGCGCAACTGGCCGGCAATACGCCCGCCATTAGCCGGGACCTGGGCAACTACGATCACTTCGACGTGAATCTGATGAACTCCACCGTGCGTACAATTCTACTGGCCGATCTGCCCTGACCCGTCGCTAGCACGATTCCCGTCGCGCCGCGCGGAAAAGTCGTGGACCTTTCCAGCGTACGGGGTCCCCATAGACCAAATTCAGCATTACAGGATCTTAGAATGAATTTCATGATGAAGAGACTCACCCTGCTGGTGATGACCGCCGTGCTTTCACTGGGCATGCTGCTGATCTCCGTTCCGGAAGTCACGGCTCACCCCGGACGCACGGGCAAGGACGGCTGCCACACGAATCGCAAGACCGGCAAGCGCCACTGTCACCAGAAAGGTAAGAAGAAAGTTCGCAAGGGCAAGAAAACCCGTAAGACGGTTCGTAAGAAGCGTAGCCGCACGCGCAAGAGCGTTCGTAAAGGTAAGCGTACCAAACGCAAAACCGTTCGCAAGGGTAAGCGCACTCGCAAGAAGTCGACCCGCAAAAAGAGAACCCGCAAGGACAGCTAAGCTTCCTTCGAATATGAGCAGGCCGTTCCCCGGGGACGGCTGTTTTGATTAAATAGATGAGTTCGAAATGGGCAGGAGGTACTGCCCGTCTTTTTCCAGTTTGAATCGCCTGCGCGCTCGCGCCAGCTCTCGCTCCAGATCCCCGAAGCAATTCCCACAGCCGGTTCCGGCACCCGTCTTATCTCCCAGGGCCTCCACGGTCCGACAACCAGCTTCAACGGCGGCGAAAATATCGGAAGCGTACACCTTCCAGCAATGACAGACACGGGGATCCCCGGCAGTTCCTAGCGGCCCATCCGACATAATGTCCCATTATTTTGCCGGGGCGCCGCTTTGCAAGCGGGGAAACAAGCGGGGAAGAAAGGAAGTGGAAGCCCGCCGCGGAACACGGCGGGCGATTGGTCGGAATTAGAGGCCCATCAGGCCCAGGGTATACTTCTTACGGCGGTCGGACTTTTCGTCCTCGGTCTCGATGTGAATTTCCTCGTCCGGTTTAACGCGGAAGAGAGGCTGCCCTTTCTTCACGACCTTACCCAGGTCTCCGTCCACCAGCACTTCCTCGACGGTGCCGGAGAACTCGGCGTAGACCTTGTTGAACATCTTCATGACTTCGATGATGTACATGGGCTTGCCCACTTCGAAGTGCGTTCCCACTTCCAGAAAGCGGGGCTGATCCGGCGTTTCCTTACTGTAGAACATACCACCGGTGACGGCGACGATCTGATCCGCGGAGGCGACGGGCGGCGGAGCCAGGGCCTGCATGAATTCCTTGGCTTGCGCGGCATCCAGAAATTTTTCCGGAACGATGGGTTTCAAGTCCGGAGCTACCTGGAATTCCATAACGCCGGACTTTTGTCCCACGAGAATCAGGAGTTCCAGAATTTCCATGCCGGTCTGCCAACCGCGATGAGCGGCCGCGCAACGCTTCAGCATGTCGTCGTCCAGGTTCTGGATACTGGCCAGGCCGGAACGATCTCCGCCTTCCAGAGCCGAACACAATTTCTC
Organism: uncultured Leptospiraceae bacterium; assembly: GCA_964530305.1. Lineage (GTDB taxonomy): Bacteria > Spirochaetota > Leptospiria > Leptospirales > Leptonemataceae > CAZGYS01. The sequence goes on along the minus strand of CAZGYS010000041.1, from coordinate 7,766 downwards.
ATAGAGCGCGGACTCATTGGGGCGCGAACCCTCGATACTGTCCTTGTAAGCCTTGTCCGTATTAATGCCCAGGGCGTTTTCCAGATCCTTATAAAAACGCAGGCCTTCGTTCAGGAGCTCCTGATCGTGCTGCCAGATTTTCTGGGCCGGCGCCGCGTTGTCCCGCTCCTCCAATGAGAGGTAATCATACAAGCCACGGAGGGCGCGCAGAGGATTGCGTTTCCAGACGACCTTGCCGTCCTGAATGGAGTAAGCACGGTCGCGATTCAAGACCAGCCAGCCGGCCAGCAGGTGCGGGTTTTCCGCCAGCAGAGCTACGGGACGCGTAACCAGGGTTAGTTTGCGGCGAAGGGTTTCCAGCGCGGCGTCTCCATGCTGAGACTTGATGTTCTTCGCCAGGGTTTTCCAGGCGATTTCCACATCGAAGGAATCCAGTTCGGCCGCCAGACTACCAATGCCGGCCAGATACGGTACGACGAAGCCGGTGTCCGGGCGAAGCATGGGATGCATGCCCAGCAGGAAGTTGATCATCCCGTAGTGAAAATTGATGTTCGTATTGAGATCGACGCCGCGTAGTTCCGTGCGACGCAGAATATCTCCCAGGTTTTCCAGGTTCTCCCGGCGACCGGCGCCATGGGAAACCAGCAGAGCAATATTCGAGTCGTAAGCGCCCGCAAGGTGATACTTCATGAACCAGCCCGTATCGGGATTGCGAATGCCGATGCCCTGGTCATCGCGAATTTCGTTTTCCACGGGCGCGGACCAGAACTCGATAATGCCCCCCGCGTGGGGTTGCAGGGCATCGTTGGTGGCGTTCAAGCGCGCCTCTCCGCCGGCGTGGTAGCGGGGAACGCGCGTGGGGCGCGGCAGCTTCTTACCGTGCAGCGCGCACAGAGCCATGGCTTCCACCAGGGACTCCACGATGAAGAATTCGTCCTTGTTGTCCGGATTCTCGAAGCGCAGCGAATAGACCATTTCCGTTACGCGGTGCTCTACCTGAATCCGCGTATTCATTTCCATGAAGAAGAAATCATCATCGGAAACGATACATTCGAAGGTAGACGCGGAGTCGAGATTAACGCCTTCGCCGAAGGCCTCGGCCTGCTCTTCCATGCGCTTGAGTACCGCGCGATCCGCTTCCAGGCGCTTCGCGAAATCCTCAAAGCCGGCATTGCGCGCCAGCTCGGTCTCGGACACGTACATCTCGTCCGTAATGGATAATTCCAGAAGCTTCTGTTCGCGATTCTGCAGACTGCAATCGCGTCCGCCCAGGGCGATGGCCCATTCCCCATTGCCCAGCAACTGAATCTCATTGTGCCGGGTGTTCTCGATGTTCATCTCGATCAGGAAGTTCTTGTTGTCCGCGTCTCCCATGGCCTTGGACTCGGCGAGCACTTCCACCACGGCATTGGCCGCTTGATCGGTCTGGGTAATAATGCGCTGGCCCTTACCACCACCGCCGCCGATGTATTTCAAGCGCAGGCGACGTCCGGGATTGGCGTCCAGGAGTTGTTTGACCTGGTTTTCGGTTTCCTTCTGGAGCTCTTCCAGGGTAATGAGGCCGACGCCTTTTGCGTAACCGGCCTGCAGAACCGCTTCCGCCAGTTCCTCGAGATCCTCGGGTTCGCTTGCGAGAGTCAGGCTGTTGTCCGCGGCGATTTTCTTCAGGCCGTCCGCGCTGCCGCCGGCTTTGGCCAGCAGGGTCACGGCGGTGATGTTGTCCAGACCCGGCGTTACGGATACTTTCAGACGGCGAGCCAGCTTCTTGGCCTCGTCCTTGGAACCGGCCGCGCGGTGAACGGGTGAGCTCGGTCCGATGAAACCTACGCCCGCGTTCTCGATGGCGGTCACGAATTCCGCGTCTTCGGACATGAAGCCGTAACCGGCGAAAATGTGAGTATAACCAAAATCATGAGCAATACCGATAATCTGCGCGATACGCTCTTTCCGCTCGTCGCTGGTGGCGCCGGTGTAGTCGGGCACGCGGTGAACGGCGTCCTGGTCCTTGATGACGCGGAGTTCCGGAGCCAGGGTATGAGGATAGGTAACCGAGTCTTTCTCGGAGAGGAGAATGCCGTAACCGGCGCCCAGGGAATCGAAGACCTCCATGGCCTCCATGCGGATAGGTCCGCGACAAACAATGAGGACTTTCAGCTCTTCAGCGGCGAATCCCCTCACCCAGGCCGAGTCGTGTCGGACGTAGCGATACTCCCGCTTATCAGTTTCTTCAGCGGCTTTGCGTACAAGTATTCCCATGCGTTTTCCCGATTAAATCCTTATCTCCGTTAATGATACGGCCTTAATGGATTTAAACGGGAGTGCCTGGTGTCAATATAAATTGCCGCCTTTCAAGGCCGCGCTCAAGCTTCAATCAGCGCTGGGCGACGCGCCGATTACGACGGGGAGCTTCCGGAACCCGACGCATGGCCGCGTAGGCAACGTCGTAATTGTTGCCGGCGTTCCACATCAGCCAGCCATTGCCGCCGCTGTCTCGGCTGCCGCGGATTTGCTCCCGAATGTAGCGCTCATTGTAGTTCGTGACTCGCCATTTGAAGGACTGCAACCAGGGCCGCACCACGATGTGGGGCGATTTTTTGGTGCGCTCCAGGACCTTGCGGACGCCCTCTTTGTAGAAGAAGTGGGGGTGGTCCGCCGGGTTGGCGTAGCCATGGTATCCGGGCCCGAAATGGGAAGGATAGAGCATGGGAGAAATGATGTCCACGAAGGGCGCCATTTCAGCCAGACGCTGACCGGTGGTGGCCATGTCCTTCTCTTCTCCCCAGGCAACGATGCCGAAAACGTCGATGGAGAGGCGGACTTCGGTCCCCCGGGATTTGTTCCAGGCGGCGGCCAGAAAGCGCACCAGATGGTCGGTTTTGTCGCGCGCTTTGCGGACATTGTGATAACGAACGCCTTTGAGATCGCCCTCGGCGGGGTAGCGAACGTAATCGAACTGAATTTCATCCACGCCCGCGGCAATCAGCTCGTCCACGAGCTGAAGATTATAGCTCTGTACATCGTCTCGACCCGGGTCGACCCACAGCGGGCGGCCTTTGACCAGCAGGGGACCATTGCCCTTCTTGATGGCCAGGTCCGGGCGAGTTTCGGCCAGGTTGCGGTCCTGAAACAGAGCCATCCGAGCTATGACAAAAATACCCTGTTCATGCAGGAAGCGGATGGTCTTGGCCAGATCCGGAATGGGCGCGCGGTGGCGACGGTACTTCTCCACCAGCTTCACGGAACTGCGATAGTTCACCACGCCGATGATGTCCTTCACGTCGAAAACGACGCCATTGCCGCGAGCCCGCTTCAGGCGCCGCAGCTCGGCCGACAGTCGTCCCGGGACCGTGTTGCCGCCCTGGAGATAGATGGAACGGATTTCCCGGTCCACTTCCCAGCCCAGCGGTTGGTTCTTGATGGGCACCAGGCGGGGACGCGGAATGGAGAGCACCGTGTCCCGCTTGCAGGTCTTCCATTTCTTACCGTAGAAGGCCCCCGGGTTCAGGCGCTGTAGTTCATCGCGAAGTTTTTGATGAACGAAGATATCGGAATAGGAATAATACTTACGCGCCAGGACGTGCAGGGAATCGGCCTTGCCGCAACGGTGCTTGAGCTCCGTGCCCTGAATCATGTGACCGGTCGGCAAGCGCTTGCGAAACTCGGCGATGTGCGGAGGCGCGCCCGACAGGTGCCCCTCCTGGGGACTGCGAATCAGGCCGCCTTGAATTCCGTTCCAGCCGAATAAAACGACGGTGAAAGGAATGCAAAGCAGGGCCGCCAGGCCGACGCCGCTCATGAGTTTACCCGTTCGCGCGTAGCGAACACTGATGCGATCCACCAGGCGATCAACAAGATGCAAAATGAATACAATAGCGCTCATAATAATACTCTCGGAAAAAAGCGCGGACGGGAGCCCAATTTTTGTCAAGCATTATCCCTTCATAGGCCTGATTGTACGCGTACGGCCCGTACGCGTACAAATACGATCATGACGGCAGCGTCGATTTTCCTTGAGTCGGCGCCGACCGACGCCGAAAATACCCTCGCGAAGCAGGCGCGCAACGGCGACAAATCGGCGAAGGCGGGTCGTGAGCCTGGAAAGTTAAACGCGAAATCGCGGCGGGCGGATGCACTCGGCGCGAAACGCAAACGATGCTACGCGCGAACTTCGCCGGGCAAGAGGTACTCGCGCACGTAGTCCACGACGGCATCGCGCAAGCTGGTGCGTTCCTCCGTGAACCCCGCGTCGCGCAGCTTGTCCATGGGAGCGCATGTATAGTACTGATAGCGATCCCGGAGGGTCTCGGGCATCTCGATGAACTCGATATTGGGCTCCAGGCTCATGGCTTCGAAGATGGCGCCCGCCAGAGCCAGCCAGGTTTCCGCGCGACCATTGCCGGCATTGAAGACACCCACGGCTTTGGGGTTGTCCAGGGCCAGGTAACGAGTCATCCGAGCAGCGTCTTTCACGTACAGGAAGTCCCGCTGCTGTTCCCCGTGCTTGTATTCGTCCCGGTAGGACTTGAACAGGCGAATAACGCCCTCGGATTGCACCTGATGGAAGGCCTTCACCACCAGGGAGCGCATGTCTCCCTTGTGATATTCATTGGGACCGAATATATTAAAGTATTTAATACCCGCGAAACCCGGCTGGAAGTTCCGCTTCTTGAGCCACAGGTCGAACATGTGCTTGGAGTAGCCGTACATATTGAGGGGGCGCAGCTCCTCCAGGCGAGACTCGTCGTCCCCATAGCCCTTTTCACCCTCTCCATAAGTGGCCGCCGACGAGGCATAGACCATGCGGATGCCGTGCTCCGCGCAAAATTCCGCCATGAGGCGCGAATATTCATAATTGTTTTCAATTAAATAGGACGCGTCCCGTTCCGTGGTGGCGCTGCAGGCGCCCAGGTGAATAAAGGCCCGGGCATTGCGCAGGTCCCCTTCGACCGTTTGGGGATTGGTCAGCAGGCGCTTCAGAAAATCGCCCTTTTCCATGTAATGGCTGTAGCGCAGGGTACGCAAATTCATCCATTTGTCGGAAGTACCCAGATGGTCGGTGAGGATCAAATTCTCGTGACCAAGGCGATTCAATTCGCGGACCACCGCGCCGCCGATCAATCCGGCCGCGCCGGTAACCACGATTAGTTCGGACATGGCCATGACATCAAGCTTCGTCGACCGAGTGTCAACCGATTAAATTCTTGACGGGGGCGCGGCCTCCATGGTTCATCCGGGGCATGTCCACGCGTATTCGGGAACTCGCGGAAGGCGTCGTCGCGGGAAATCGCCGTTCCCTGGCGCGCGCCATCACGCTCACGGAAAGTACCCGAAGCGAGGATGCCGCCCACGCGCAGGAGTTGCTCAAGACGCTCCTGCCCCACAGCGGCCGCGGCGTTCGCATCGGCATCTCGGGCGTACCCGGCGCCGGCAAGTCGACCTTCATTGAAAGTTTCGGCCTCTATCTCGTGGAACAGGGCAGACGCGTCGCCGTGCTGGCCGTGGATCCGTCGTCCAGTATTTCGGGAGGGTCCATCCTGGGAGACAAGACGCGCATGCAAAAGCTTTCGCAGGCGGAGCAGGCCTACATTCGCCCTTCGCCTTCCAGCGGTATCGCCGGGGGCGTGAATCGTCGCACGCGCGAAGCCATGCTCGTGTGCGAAGCCGCGGGTTACGATACCGTGCTGGTGGAAACCGTGGGCGTGGGTCAGTCCGAGATCGAAGTGGCGTCCATGACGGACTTCTTCATGTTGATCATGCTGCCCAATGCCGGGGACGAATTGCAGGGCATCAAGAAGGGCATCCTGGAACTGGCCGACTGTCTGGTGGTCAACAAGATCGACACGGACAAGGCCGCCGCCGGTCGCACGGCATCGCAATTAAAAACCGCCCTGCACTTCATGCGTCCGCGCACGCCGGACTGGACCATTCCCATTCTCATGTGCAGCGCGCTGGAAAATCTGGGCCTGCCGAAAGTCCTGGAGAGCATTGAGGAATTCGGACGCGTCACGAAGAGCGAATCGCCCGACGGCGTCTTTAACACGCGTCGCCGCAATCAAAACCGGGACTGGATGTGGAGCCTGGCCCGGGAGGCAATTCTCAAGTCCTTTCAGGAACACCCCGAGGTCCGCGCCCGCTGGCCGGTGCTGGAGCAGGAAGTCAAGGACGGCTCCACGACCGCGGTTCTGGCGGCGGAGGAATTAGTCGAATTGTTTGGAAGAAAGGGTTGAAGGAAGGTCTAAGGGTCGAAAGGTAGAAGGGTCCAAGGGTTGAAGGGAAGCCTCACGTTGAACTTCCCTTTGACCCTTGCACCGTTAGGCCCTTCGACCTTCTACATAATCGCAATCGAACACAACAACGGCCGATGATCCGAACCGGTATTTTCCAGTACGATCATTTCCGCGACGCGCACGCCTTTGCTGGCCAAACAATGGTCGATGGGAATCATGGCCCAGGGCATGTTCGTCGGCCAGGTAGCGCCGATGCCGCGCCCCGGAGCTTCGCGCAGGCCGGACTCTTTTAAGAAGCGCCGAAACGCCGGAGACCAGTTGCTGACGTTCAAATCGCCCGCGAACATTACGGGACCCTTCAAGGAACGGGCGTAATGCGCCAGCTCTTCCAACTGGTGATTGCGATTGCGCGTGTTGCGCAGGCCGATGGGCGGCGGCGGGTGGGAGGACAGCAGGTGATAAATCCGACCGCTCCGCGTACGCATATGCAGGTGCAAACTAGGAACCCCCGCGCGGCCGGGAGTGATGATTGAGACGGACTCCGGCTTGACGCGCGAATACACGCCGATCCCGTAGTAAGCCATCAAGTGATACTTGTGATAAGGATAAGCCGCCAGTTGTTCGTGCACGGCTCGAAACCAGGGCCGGTCGTATTCCTGCAAAAAAATAACGTCCGGATCCCGAGCGCGAATCACCTCAAGGAGTTTCGCGTAGCGACGATTGCCCCGCAGGACATTGGCATGGAGGACGCGCAGGCGAGTCGTGCCCCCGGCGGCGTTCCGGTCGTCGCTTGCGGCTTTCGCGGGTGCCCCGGGCAGATAGCCGGGGGCGATGTGCGCCAGATTAATCGCCGCGGCGATGAGCGCGAGCACCAGCGCCGAACGAGATCGGACGAACAGGGCAAGCACACCCAGACCGAGGGCGATGAACAGGTACTGGGCGCGAAAGTGCGCGAAAAACTCCAGTAACAGCGCGGGTGTCGACGCGTCGTATGTCGCGCCGCCCAGGTAGGGCAACAACGAGCAACCCAGCAGACCCGCGGTAAGAATCACGGCCGGAGCTTTTTTGAATATTGTGCCGGCGACGGTCCCGGTTTTTTTCATTGTGCTTCCATACCCGTGTCTTCTACTTCGAATCCGAGTTAATTTCCACGGAGTATTTCATGTCGATCACATTTTCGCGCCGACCCATGAGCACGTTTTTCATTCTGATGTTAAGCATGGTCGCCCCGGCCATGGGCGGTTGCGCAACCACGCCCGCGGTAACCACCGGGAGCATGACGGCTCAACTTAACGCGGTCGGATGCCCCGGGGTGCAACCTGATGTGCCCGGTTACCTGGCTCTCATGGAGCGCGGTTTTCCCAGGGAACGCGCCCCCTGGGAAGCAGCCGATCTGCGTAAGTTTTCCAGGGCTTTCAAGCGCCTGCCCGGCGCGAACCTTCCCCGTTATTGCGACCCGGCCTCGGGCTTGTTGTTCGCGGGGCTCATTCACAAAGGGAATACCCGCATTCCCGATCCCTCGGATATCCAGGACTCCCT